>JAZOLF010000139.1:0-4762 GCA_045652785.1 Candidatus Scatosoma sp.
ACGCGTACGTCTATGTACGCTCCCATCGAAAGGTGCTCCCGCGCCTTGTCTTGCTTGCAACTGCGCCGTTATACAATGCTGGAATTGCGGCGCAATACGTCGTTGCGGTGCGCTCCATCTCGGTCGCGTACGTCTATGTACGCTCCCATCGAAAGGTGCTCCCGCGCCTTGTCTTGCTTGCAACTGCGCCGTTTTACAATGCTGGATTTGCGGCGCAATACGTCGTTGTGGTGCGCTCCATCTCGGTCGCGTACGTCTATGTACGCTCCCATCGAAAGGTGCTCCCGCGCCTTGTCTTGCTTGAAACCACAACGTTGGATTTACTTCTGCAACATTTTAGCATTCCATTTGCGGCGCTATAACGCATAGCGCCGCACTCTAAAATACTCCTTTAAAAAGGTATTCTTATGATTAAAGAAACAATAGTAGATGGTTTCCATAACGCCCCGCACAGATCGTTGTACCACGCGCTCGGGTTGACGGACGAAGAACTTTCCCGTCCGTTGATCGGGGTAGTATGCTCGTATAACGAAATCGTGCCTGGGCACAAAGATTTGGATAAAATTTGCGACGCCGTGAAGATGGGTGTTGCGATGGCTGGCGGTACGCCGATTATGTTCCCCGCGATCACCGTTTGCGACGGAATTGCAATGGGGCACGTCGGGATGAAATATTCGCTTGTCACCCGTGACTTGATTGCCGACAGCACCGAAGCGATGGTGATGGCGCACGGTTTTGACGGGCTTGTGATGATCCCCAACTGCGACAAAAACGTTCCTGGTCTTTTGATGGCGGCGGCGCGTTTGAACATCCCCACCGTATTCGTATCGGGCGGGCCGATGCTCGCAGGTCGAGTGGGCGGCAAAAAGCGCTCCCTTTCGAGTATGTTCGAAGCGGTTGGCGCATATAAAGCAGGCAAGATTGACGAATGTCAACTGACCGAATTTGAACGCAAAGTATGTCCTACCTGCGGTTCGTGTTCGGGGATGTACACGGCGAATTCGATGAACTGCCTGACCGAAGTTTTGGGTATGGGCTTGCGTGGAAACGGTACGATCCCTGCGGTGTACTCTGCGAGAATTGAACTTGCCAAGCACGCGGGTATGCAAGTTATGGAACTTGTGAAAAAGCAAATCAAGCCCCGCGATATTATGACGAAAGCGGCGATCAAAAACGCAATCATCGCAGACATGGCGTTGGGTTGTTCGACGAATAGTATGTTGCACTTGCCTGCAATCGCGAACGAATGCGGTGTTCCTTTTTCCTTGGACGAAGTGAACGAAATCAGCGAACGCACCCCTAACCTTTGCCACTTGGCACCCGCGGGTCCTACTTATATGGAAGACCTGAATGAAGCAGGCGGCGTGTACGCGGTACTCAAAGAGTTGGAAAATCTCAACCTGCTGGATACTTCCGTTTTGACCTGTACGGGCAAGACGCTGCAGGAAAACTTGGTTGGAGTGAAGAACCTGGATCCCGAAGTGATCCGCACCCCTGAAACGGCGTTTAGCAAAACGGGCGGTATTGCGGTATTGAAAGGCAACCTTGCCCCCGACGGCTGCGTGGTTAAGCGTTCGGCGGTGGCGCAAGAAATGCTGGTGCACGAAGGCCCTGCAAAAGTATTCGAAAGCGAAGAAGAAACGATTGCGGCAATCTACGCAGGTAAAATTGTCAAAGGCGACGTAGTGGTGATCCGCTACGAAGGCCCTGCAGGCGGACCTGGTATGCGCGAAATGCTCTCGCCGACTTCCGCTATTGCGGGTATGGGCTTGGATAAGGTCGTTGCACTCATTACCGACGGTAGATTTTCGGGCGCAACGCGTGGCGCATCCATCGGGCACGTATCCCCCGAAGCGGTTTCGGGCGGCCCGATTGCTTACGTTCGCGACGGCGACATTATCTCAATCAACATCCCTGCTTATACAATCGAATTAAAAGTATCGGACGAAGAACTTGCAAAACGCAAAGCGGAAACGGTCTTGAAACGCAAAGAAGTTTCGGGGTATTTGAAGCGTTATGCGGCGCAGGTATCTTCGGCGGACAAAGGCGCAATCATCAACCGTTAAAGCGTTGAGTTTGCGGCGCAATACATCGTTGCGGTGCGCTCCATTTGAGAGAATAGTGCCATACGAACTCACAGAAAAATAACAAAAGGAATTGACCATTATGGGAATGACAATGACGCAAAAAATCCTTGCGGCGCACGCAGGGCTCAAAAGCGTAGAAGCGGGCGAACTGGTGCTCGTCAACTTGGATCGAGTGTTGGGAAACGACATTACGTCCCCAGTTGCAATTCGTGAATTTGCGAACATCGGTGCGGCGACCGTGTACGATAAGGACAAAGTGACAATGGTTATGGACCACTTTACCCCGAATAAGGACATCAAGGCGGCAACACAATGTAAAATGTGCCGTGATTTTTGTCAAGAGCACGAAATCACCCATTTTTACGACGTAGGGGATATGGGCATTGAACACGCGCTCCTGCCTGAAAAAGGGTTGGTTGTACCTGGCGACGTAGTCATCGGTGCGGATTCCCACACCTGTACCTACGGTGCAATCGGCGCATTCTCGACGGGTGTCGGCTCTACGGATATGGCGTGCGGTATGGCAACGGGCAAGGCTTGGTTCAAAGTGCCGTCCGCAATCAAGTTCGTCTTAAAAGGTGAACTCAACAAATACGTATCGGGCAAGGACGTTATTTTGCACATCATCGGCAAAATCGGCGTGGATGGCGCGCTCTATAAGTCGATGGAATTCGTTGGCGAAGGGGTATCGGCTTTGACTGTTTACGACCGCTTAACCATCTCGAATATGGCAATCGAAGCAGGCGCAAAGAACGGGATTTTTGAAGTGGACGAACAAACGTTGGAATACGTCAATGCTCGTTCTTCCCGCACCTTTACCGCCTACAAAGCGGACGAAGACGCGGTTTATGACGAAACGTATGAAATTGACTTGGGGGCAATCACGCCCACCGTATCCTTCCCCCATTTGCCTGAAAACACGCGCACGTTTGACCAAATCGGGGAGATCAAGATTGACCAAGTGGTCATCGGCTCGTGTACCAACGGTCATTATAAGGATTTGGAAGAAGCGGCGAGCATCTTAAAAGGCAAAAAAGTAGCCAAACACGTGCGCGCGATCATCATTCCTGCTACGCAGGACATTTACTTGAAAGCGATAGAAAACGGTTTGGTGCGCACCTTTATCGAAGCGGGTTGCGTGGTTTCCACGCCCACCTGCGGCCCTTGTCTTGGCGGACACATGGGCGTGCTTGCGGCGGGTGAAAGAGCGGTTGCAACCACGAACAGAAACTTCGTGGGCAGAATGGGGCACGTGACGTCCGAAGTGTACCTTGCGTCCCCCGCGGTTGCGGCGGCGAGTGCGGTGGCTGGTAAAATCGCGTCGCCTTACGACGTAATGAAATAAGGGGGTAGGGATATGAAATTCACAGGAAAAAGTATTTGCTACGGCGACAACGTGGATACGGACGTTATCATTCCCGCCCGCTATTTGAACACCATCGACAAAAAAGAGTTGGCATCCCATTGTATGGAAGATTTGGATAAGACCTTTATTGAGCGCGTCCAAGCGGGGGATATTATGGTGGCAGGTTATAATTTTGGTTGCGGCTCTTCTCGTGAGCACGCGCCCATCGCCATCAAGGAAAGCGGCATCTCGCTTGTTATTGTCAGAAGTTTTGCCCGCATTTTCTACCGCAACTCGATCAACATCGGGCTTGCGATTGTGGAATGTTCGGAAGCGGTGGACGGCATATCCGAAGGGGATATTGTCGAAGCGGATTTGGATGCAGGTATCATCTACAACCGCACGACGGGGGAACAATTTAAGACCAAACCTTTCCCCGCATTCATCCAACAAATCATCGAAAACGGCGGTTTGGTAGAAAGCATCAAAAAGGGAATTATCTAAAAACCCTATACCATGTACGGAGTGAATACAAAAATGCAGTACAAAATAGCATTGCTTCGGGGTGACGGCATCGGCCCTGAAATCGTAGATAGTGCCGTCCGTGTTTTGAAAGCGGTTGGCGAAAAATATGGACACGAATTTCTTTTCACGCCTTATTTGATCGGTGGCAGCGCCATTGACGCGACGGGCAAACCCTTGCCCGAAGAAACGGTGGCAGGTTGCCTTGCATCCGACAGCGTACTTTTGGGTGCGGTAGGCGGCCCGAAATGGGATACTTTGCCTGGGCATTTGCGCCCCGAAAAGGCGTTGCTTGGCATTCGCGCAGCGATGGAACTTTTCACCAACTTGCGCCCTGCGAAACTCTATCCTGCGCTTAAATCGGAATGTCCTTTGCGTGAAGACATCGTCGAAAAAGGCTTTGATATTATGATCGTCCGCGAACTGACGGGCGGTATCTATTTTGGCGACAGGGGGTATCGAGAAGGGAAGTACGGCGAAGAAGCGTTCGATACCGAATGTTACAGCCGTATGGAAATCGAACGGATTGCGCGCGTGGCGTTTGACTGTGCAAGAAAGCGCAGAAAGAAACTCACCAGCATCGACAAGGCGAACGTTTTGGAAACTTCCCGTTTGTGGCGCAAAGTCGTCCACGAAATCGCGGCGGAATACCCTGACGAAGAATTGCAAGATATGCTCGTAGATAATGCGGCGATGCAGTCGGTACGCAAGCCGTCGCAATTTGACGTAATCGTCACCAGCAATATGTTCGGGGATATTTTGTCCGACGAAGCCAGCCAAATCACAGGCTCGATCGGGATGCTTGAAT
>JAZOLF010000140.1:0-8026 GCA_045652785.1 Candidatus Scatosoma sp.
AAGCGGAAATTGCAGAACTTAAAAAGACAACATTAAAGGGGTGACGAAATCAATCGTCACCCCTCAAAATTTGATACGCAGTAAACAAAGAAAAGGAATTTTTTATTTTTCGCGAAAAACTTCTATTCCAAGCACATAAAAACAGAGAAAAATCCGCAAGTGGTCAAACATGTGGTCAAGCTCGATTTTATGGGCGGTTTTTGGGAAAGAAAAAAGCCCTGAAACCTTTTGTTTCAAGACTTTTTCCGTGGTTGAGGCGACGGGACTTGAACCCACGACCTTTTGGTCCCTAACCAAACGCGCTACCAAGCTGCGCTACGCCTCAATATATGCTATTTTGCGGACGTTTCCGCCCAACAACATAGCAATTATACTCTTTGCGAAAGGTTTAGTCAAGCATTTTTACTTGCCTTTTTTAAATTATTTTAATTTTTTTCACAAAAGCAGATTTTTCACATATAGGCACGCATACCGCACCTGCACCCGCAGCACTATAACATCATCGCAACGCATTTCGCCAAGAACACCCCTGTCGGCAACAGGAAGAAAAGAGCAACGACAACAACCGCGAGCAGGGTCCCCGCCACGCCTATTACTTTTTCCGAGCGGAAAAACACTTTTGTATCATCAAGCAAAATCCCGACCAAGCAAAGCGCGATCATACCGATAAAGAAACAGAGCAGCATATACGTCCCGTAGGGGCTTTCGTAATAAAACTCAACGACGTTTTCGCCTTCTTCAAGCGGCACGCACAAGAACCGCAAATCATTATCGGAAAGCGCCACGTTTTTTCCGTTAACGCGTACCTGGTACCCCTCAATGGCGACAAATGTGATCATTAGGAACTGTCCTTCCTGTGCATTAACGCGGACATTTATGGTATCTTTCGAGAGTGCAATTTCCCCGCTTCTATCCCACAATTTTTCGGTGAGTTCCCAAATTGCCGAGCCCGAAATCGTCTGAATTTCCTTCTCGCCACCCAAGTAATGATACAGCGCAATTTGGTTTTTCATACGGTTCTCGTAGGAGTCATTTTCCGCGACGAAACGATACGCCCCGCTATCGACGACGAATGCGGAAGGAAAGACGTACTTATTCTCATAGACGAGAACGCCGTCCTTTTGGAGTTGCGTTTTTTGCCCATCGCTGCCTATCTCATAGGGGGCATACCAACTGCGGCCATCGACCTTACTTTTCTGATCGGACGGCACGAGCAAGTACTTATACCCCAAAAACGAGTCGCCAAAAATCGAGCCGCCGTTCCCGCGCGAGATATTTTTCCCGTTGCCAGAGTACCCAAACAAGGTCGTTGCAGGGAAATTATCTTTATCGAGCATGGACGAAAAGGCGGTGAAAGTATAGGTATCCCCTTCGAAAGCAATATTCGAAGAATATTGATTGCTAAAATCACGCACGCGGTAGAAGGAATCATCTTCTTCGCGCAGAGTCTGTGCCAACGAAACATACCGCTCCCAGCGGATATTTTGTGTTGAAGTATTCCCGATCACGAGTTGCGCCCCGAAGAATACACCCTGGAACAAAATCACAGCCGCACCAAACAGGCTCACAAGCCGCATCGGAATTTTCTTCCCCGCTCGCAGAATTGCGCCCGTGCCCAAAATCAACAATGCACAAACGGCAAAAATCCCGACGGCGAAGATCCCACCCAAAGAATGCGCAAACCGCGACGCAAACGTCCGCAAGGCGTTTGCCATCGTGCTATCAGAGAATAAAGCGGCGGCTTTGATATGGTATTCGCCTACAAAAAATACCACCATCGCAACGAACAGACCGCCGAAAATAACGGTATATATGGTTGGCGCAAAGCGAACTCGTCGCAGACATGCCCCCCTGTTTTTCTCTTTTTTGAATAAATCCAACCCGTCTAAGCCCAAGCACGCGCCGCCTAAGAAATAGATCGCATTCAAGAACCCAAACCGCAAGGCGTAGGACATATAACTGCCCATATTCAGCAGTTGCATACTCTCATCTACAATCGTGGGGAGCAGCGTCAACACCCCTGCCAGCGCCATAAATTTCGCAAGCGGCGTCTTCCCCTTCGAGCGGACAAAATACACCGCAGTCAGGACAATCATCACCATATCAGACAGGATATAGGTGAGTTTCGACTCCATACTATTCGTCCACTTTTCGAGATACTCTTTTGTCAAGAACCCGTCGGGGGTAAATCCGTAGAAAAGGTTTTCGGTAAACGATCCCCCACGCGCCGCACGCAAATACGCCAACAGCGACGGAACAAGGATAGGCAAAGCAAAAAGCACCGCGCAAACAAAGGCAATGGAAAGACGCGCAATAAACCGCATTCTGCCATCCTTTTTCACGCAAAGTAAAGCATAGCCCACCAAAGCAGGATAGACGGTAAACATCGCAAAGCAAGCGATAGAAAAACTTGCGTAGATGCACGCCGCCATGATGGCGGAAAACAGCCAAAACTGCTCCGTTTTCACAAAACGACGGAATGCCCAAACCGCGAAAGGCATATACAGCAAAATATCCAGCCAGTTGACGTAAGTATTCGCGACGAACGTATATCCGCAGAACGCGTACAGAATGCCCATCCCCGCGCGCGCAGGTTTGGATATAGAAAACAGAGTGGTTGCAAACCAAGTTCCCGCGAACGCCAAAGCCATAATTTTGAGCCCGATCACCAGCACAGCGGACTCCGCGACCATACCTTCCCCGAAGACGAGAAAGAGTGCGCTAAACGGGCTAACGATAAAATACGCAAGCGAGCCGAACAAGTCTGCGCCCCCGCCGATTGCGTGGGAATAGAACAGCGAACTGCGGCCTTTGAAGACGTCAAAAAGGTGTTCCACGAACGGGCAAATTTGTGCGGAAAGGTCGTAGGACGCGATAGAGTTCGGCCCAAACGGATAGATTCTTTGCACAAAGAGCATAATCAGGTACACAACGAACACAAATCCGCAGGATACAAGGTAAGGATAAACGCCCTTCTTATTTGCTTTCGTATGCAGTTTTTCTTGCACGATTTCCATACTTTGATTATACCCCTTTGTCGGCGAGTTTGTCAAGCGCTTTTATCCTACACTACACATCCGCAACCAGATTCTTCACTCCGTTCAGAATGACACGCTACCACACCCTACTTCCGTAGGGGCGATTCACGAATCGCCCGCTTTTCTTACCTACGCCCTGTTTGTAGGGACAGGCGTCCCCGACTGTCCGCTTTCGCCTGCCTTTATCCCCCATTATTTTGCGCAAAAAAAAAAAGCTCCCCTTTCGGAGAGCGTTTCTTATTTAGGTTTTATTTGCTCACACACGAAATATTCCAAATCGACACACGATCCTTGTTGCTCGTAGACTTGGAAGGGCTATTATTTTTTATTTCGATTGTATAGTCGCCTTCAATATTTATCCCTTCAGCCGCAAGATCCCAAGTGAATGTATAGACCGTCTTTTGCGTCACACTATTATTATCTAATTGTTTAGTCGCCACCACAGCACCGTTTTGTTTAATCGAAATTTGCAAATCAACACCCTTGCTTTCGCTATACGTATTAGTATAATAAAAACTAATAGAAGACAGTCCGTTACTCAATGTAGGCGAAGTTATTGTACCAACAGCCGTTGTCTTACCATTCAAAACCACCGTATTATCGTTGTTAACTTTAACAACTGCCGCATTTGTAGCAGTCCAACCATTGGTAGTTTTACGCGTAGAGTAACCAGTATCTGTCTTTAACGTGTCAAAGTCGTCTTTGGTGACCGTTTGGGTTGCACCGCCGCCTTCTTCGATATGTTTTACCGCAATCGTACAAGGAATGAGAGCGCTGTTCACACCATTTAACGAAATGGTCGCCGTCACGTTCACGGTCGCATCTTCCGCAGGGTTCGTCGTCACAAGAACGCCGTTTTCAAAACTTTCAACGAAATCATAATCGCCAGCCAAAGCCCAAGAAATGGTTGCGCCAAACTGCTCTGTTTCCGTCGGCAAATTCAAATCCGTACCAGCGTTGGTCGAATACGTCGTAACAAGTTTTTTCGCTTCGTATGCAACCTTATCTTCGTTCGTCCATTCGCGGATTTCTTCAAACCAAATATTATGATAATTAGAGTCAGTTGTGGTGGTCGTCTTATAGGCTCTTATGACAGATCCATTAGTATTGTACACCAACTCTCTTGCCAAGGTAGATGCGGTAATTTCTTGCTTGTCGACATCCAGAGTCCAAGCATATTCTGTCGTTACGAACTCAACCACATTATCGTCTTTCGCCCCAAGATAGGTAGGAACATCTGCCTTGTAATAATAAATCGCATATCCATCCGCCAACTTCTTGAAGTAGAACGCCAATGCTTGCGTTTCGTCCGCACTAACCGCCAAACCGTTGTTATTGCTATTAGGGCCAACTGCATAGTACTTGCTCGTACTCTTCAACGCATACGCCTTTCCTTCTACAGGATAAGGGTTCACGGTTACCGTCACGGTAAACGTTTTGGTTGCCGTTGTTCCGTCACATTCAATCGTCGCCGTCAGGGTAGCCGCGCCTTCCGCATCGAAAGTAACAACGCCATCCGCAATCGTTGCGCCCGTTGCCGACCAAGTGATGCTTACTTCGTTATACTTAGACGTTGCGGTGTTCAATGCAACCGTATCGCCAACGTAAGCCGCGGTGGTATTAAAGGTTACCAAACCTGCTTCGTAATTTACCTTTTCCTGTGCGGAAATGTCATTATCTTCTACAAACGAGCCCGCATCCACGTACTTTTCATCAGGAACGGTGAATTTGATGGTTTCGCCATCCACGCTGAACGCATCGCTTGCGCCCGCTTCAAACTTCCAGCCAAAGTCGGGTTTAACCGTAAGGGTTTCGCCCTTCTTGTAAAGACCGTAAGCATAGCCGTCTTCAAACGTGGCGTGTTCTACCGATACGTAGGTGTAGTCTGCCATCAAGTCAATATCGTTGCCTTTGAAGTTCGCCGCAGCCGTACCGTAGTTCAACATCGCCGTCAAAAGGTTGGTTAAGGAGTTATCCGCCGCACCGTTTGCCATACCGAGTTTATTATACGCGTACTGCAAAACGCTGTATTTTACTTCTTCGCTCTTTTCGCTGCCCATCTTCGCATACGCGTACAGGTTGGTATCCATTTCATACGCCGTGATTCCGCGATAGATAAAGCGGTAATATTCGTTTCCGCCATAGGTTGCATTCGTAGCATCCGCATAAATAGGGGTTTCAACGCCGTTTTCTGTCACGTACACCGTGATATCACCTTTCGCGCCAGCCCCAACGGGAATCAAATATACCATATTTACGTTATCGGAAACGTTGAGCGTTTGCGCCGCAATTTCCAAAGGTACAATCTCGCCTTCCGCTTTTGCAACGTCCGCCGTCAAAGCGTTTACGCCAAGCCCCGCCGCCACAAGCGTAGCCGAGCAAAGCGCCGTCGTTAAAAATCTTTTCAAAGTTTTACGCATTTTCTTCTCTCCTTTTCTTAATTGAAATCGGGCGGCAAGTCCGTACCGCTATCTTGATCGCCATTATCGAACGGGGGCGACGTTGTCACTATGTCGTCAGCTTTCACAAAAAGAAAATCCAGCCGCAACACTTCGTATGCCTGCTTGTATTCCATCGAAATAAAACCTCCTATGTGCTTTTCTTTCCTACTATCAAGAATGTTTTGTTGGTGAAGAATTCACCAACAAAGGGGCGCGCCCCTTAAAAACGCTCTTTGGTTTTGATATAAACTTTTGTTAATTATAACACAATGCGCCTTTTTTTGGCAAGCATTTTAACGCGCGTATGCGTAGATTGTTGATAAAAATCACTTTTTGTCGAAAATCCTTGTTTTTCCAAACCTTCCCCATTGAGCCGCCCTGTTAAAAGCAAAAACCCCACCAAATCGGTAGGGTCTTCGATTTTTTTCTGTTTATTTCGTCTTTAAGGTTAAGTGCGCAGGCAACCCGTCCACGTAATACGGGGGCAACTCGCCCTGAATGAGCGGGCGGGCATATTCAATAAACGGGGGGAGCATGTCCGCGTTCACGGTGTCAATCCATTCCACAGGCACACACTTTTCACGGTTTGCAATTTCGTGTACGTCCACCACTTTCGTTTCGCAACGGTACGGGCTGTTCGACGCACGCACAAACACCGACACAACGCCGCTTTTGCCGTCCGCCGCCGCTTGCACAGCCGCTCTGCCAGCGTCATACGCTTCGTTGATATCCGTCAGGCTGGCGATATGCCCAGCACAGCGTTGCAAGATCGAAAACTCGATCGCGCGCGCCTTGACTTTCAAAATGCGGTTGCATTCCCCCGCCAAGAATAACGCCGTACCCGTCAACTGCTTATGCCCAAACGCATCCGTTTTTTGGTCGCTGGACGCAAGTTCACATACGTACCGCCCGTCAGGCAACTTAATCCCTTCGGAAACGGCAATCACCAAATTCTTTTTCGTTTCAAACCGAGTTTTAATCTTCTCGATAAAATCTTCCATCGTGAACGGAGTTTCAGGCAGGAAAATCATATCCACACCTTCGCAATCATCCCCTTTTGCCAAAGCGCTTGCCGCCGTAAGCCAACCTGCGTTGCGCCCCATCACTTCCACGATGGTGACCGAGTTCAAATCATAGATCGCACAATCGCGCACAAGTTCTTTCATCGCGGTCGCCACAAACTTTGCCGCGCTGCCATAGCCAGGCGTATGGTCGGTCAACATCAAATCATTGTCGATCGTCTTCGGCACGCCCACAAAGCGGACTTTACTACCGATTTTTTCTGCATACGCAGACAGTTTCGCAACCGTATCTTGGCTGTCGTTCCCGCCGATATAGAAAAACCAACCGATATTGTATTTTTCCAGCACACGGAAAATCGTTTCATATTCTTCGGGTTTCACGTCCGCCGACTTTAACTTGTGACGGCAACTCCCCAAATAGCAAGCAGGCGTGCGTTTCAAAAGTTCCACCTTCTCCGCGCCATCCAGAAATTCATTCAGGACAACCAGTTGTTCCTGCAAAAAGCCGCTAATCCCGTTTTGCATACCGTACACTTTTTCTGCGCCTAAGCGTACCGCCGTTTCATACACCCCAGCCAAACTGGAATTGATTACCGTCGTCGGCCCGCCCGACTGTCCCACAACTGCATTCATACTTTTTCACTCCCGTCTTGTTTTATTTTTTTAGTGTACCATATTTTCATAAAAAAAGCAATACTTTGCGCCTTATTCGTTGCACCGAAAGATTATTTTTCCTGCATTTTTGCTTTAAATACAAGCACCGCAGCCAAAAAAGTGGCTACCATGTACGCAATCACGACCAAAATCGGCAACCCGATTCCGTCAAAGCCGCCCACGCCATTCACCACGTTTTGTACCGCCAGCGACGCATTCCGAAACGGTAAAATTTCCATCAGCGTCATCATCGCTCCGTCCAGTCCTTCGACGGGAAACCACATTCCCGACAAAACCGACTGCCCCGTGATCACAATAGACGCGATCCCGCCAACCGATTTTTCGTTGCAAACCGAGCCAAACAAAATCCCAAGCGCGATGAACAGCAACGACGTAAATAGGCTCATCGCCACGCCGCCAACCATTCCCCAACCGAACAGCGCGGGATCAAAAATCCCACCCACGACGAAGAATAGAACCGACTGCGCCAGCGTAATCGGCAACACCGCAAGTGCGTAGGAAAAAATGAACTCATACGGCTTTGTTTTGGAAACGTACAGGCGGGTTAAAAAGGAAGTCCCCCTGTCCGTTGCAATCAGCAACCCGATGAACAGCGACAAGAACGCCTGCGCAAAGACCACAATCCCAGGTGTTAAATACCGCATTTCGAACTGCGCCGTCAAGTTATGGAACAGGAAGTAAAACAGCACTTCCATCAAAAGCGGCATCGCCATCATAAAAATCAAAGAGATTGGGTCGCACACAATTTCTTTCACGTTGCGCTTGGTCAACGTCCAAATTCGACGTATGGAATTACGCATTTTGCTCACCCCCGTTTTCTTAAGTCGGATCGTAGCCATGTCGTTCTGTG
>JAZOLF010000141.1:0-18202 GCA_045652785.1 Candidatus Scatosoma sp.
CGTTCCCGTATCCTGTCCGCTGGTGTCCAGCGATGAGCTGATGAAAATGGGAGATATGAACTACGCGGAACGCGCGGCGTTCATTCTCGGAAAATATTTGGGTGCGGAACTCGGACAGGATTTCTTGAATGAAGCCTGTGCGAAGGCTTATGCGTCTTTCGAAGGCGACGACCCTGTTCCTCTTGTGAAAATTGACGACGGGTTCTATATTTTGGAACTCTTCCACGGGCCGACCTGTGCGTTTAAGGACGTGGCGTTGACTTTGTTGCCGTATCTTTTGAAAAAGAGTTGTGAAAAACTTGGCATTACCGACGAAATTTTGATTTTGACCGCGACCAGCGGCGATACGGGTAAAGCGGCGTTGGAAGGTTTCCGCGACGTGCCCGGTACGAAGGTTTCCGTCTTCTATCCCGACGAAGGGGTTGCTAAAATGCAACGTTTGCAAATGTCTATTCAGGACGGCAAAAACGTGTTCGTTGCGGCGGTTTCGGGGAACTTTGACGATTGTCAACGCGCGGTAAAGAATCTATTTGCGGATGCAGACTTTAATGCAAAATTGCAGGAAAAAGGGGTGCGCATTTCCAGCGCGAACTCCATTAACTTTGGACGTCTTGCGCCCCAAATTGCGTACTATTTCTCCGCTTACGTCGATATGGTGACCGCGGGCAAAGCGGATATGGGCGAAGAGATTGACTTCGTTGTGCCGACGGGCAACTTTGGGGATATTTTGGCTGGATGGTATGCAAAACAAATGGGTTTGCCTGTGCGTAAACTCCTTTGTGCGTCCAACAAAAACAAGGTGTTGGCGGACTTCTTTGCGACGGGTAAATACGACGTAAAACGCAATTTCCACCGTACCATGTCTCCATCCATGGATATTTTGGTATCTTCTAATTTGGAAAGATTGCTGTTTGAAATCAGCGGTAGAAACGCCAAGTTGACGGCGGAAAGAATGAAGAGTTTGCAACAAAACGGTGAGTACTCCATCACGCAAGAAGAAAAGGCGAAAATCGATAAGGATTTCTACGGCGGGTTTGCAAGCGAAGACGATACCGTGGAAGCGATGTACGATATTTTTGAAGAATACGGGTATGCGATGGACACCCATACGGGCGTGGCGCATGCCGTGTTTGCGGAATGGCTGGAAAAGAAGGACAGAAAGGACGTCACGCAAACGATTGTGCTTGCGACGGCGAACCCTTATAAGTTCCCCCAAGACGTGCTGTATGCGCTGACGGGCAACGACGTAAAAGACAGTTTCAAAGGCATCAAGCGTTTGAACCTTTTGACGGCGATGAAACCGCCTAAGTGCTTACTCGATCTGCGTTATCGTCCTTTGCGTTTCAAGAAGACATACCCCAACGATTTGAAAAAGATGTCGGCGGCGGTGTTGGCGTTTGTGGATGGGGAAATCGTTCCTATTCCCGACGAAACGAAATAAATTACAACAAAAAAGAAAATCATGCCTTTTTTGGGGCGTGATTTTTGTTTTTGTATGATTTTTCGGCGAACGAAAAAGACTAAATAGCAGGTTTTTTGTTTTTTGTGTGAAAAAACGGTGAGATTTTCCGCTTTTTAGGTAAAAAGATTTTCTTTCCTATTGCCTTTTGGGTGCGGTCATGCTATAATTACAGTAAGTAAATTTTGATTTCTAATCAAAAAAGGAGTTTTCGTCTATGTTTGGCTACGTCCGTCCTGACACGCCCTATCTTTATATCAAAGACGATACCTTGTATAAGGCGTTGTATTGCGGTGTTTGCAAGGGGATCGGTAAAAGTTGCGGTCAAGTGGCTCGGTTTGGGCTTTCCTACGACGTGGCGTTTTTGTCCGCTCTTCTGCACAATATTTTAGGGCAGGACGTCAAAGTGGAAAAACAGCATTGTTTGACCCATTGTATCCGCGTCAAGCAGATGGCGGCGGTGGACGAACTCACACAGCAGTTGGGGGCGTTGAACACCGAACTCGTGTATTATAAGTGCGTGGACGATTTGCAGGACGGCGACCGTGGCGGCGGGAAAAAGTTGCTATTCACCCGCGGGCATAAACTTGCGAAGAAAAAATACCCTGAAATGTGCGCCATTGTTCGCAAGGGCATGGAAGAGCAAGAACAAACGGAGAAGGCAAAAACGGACAGCGTTGATCGCGCCGCCGATCCTTCCGCAACCATGATTGCGCGGCTGTCGGATTACTTTTTAGGGGAGAAAAAAACCGCCGATACCTACGGGCTTTTCTACGGAATCGGGAAATGGATTTATCTCATCGACGCGCTGGACGATTATGACAAGGACGTAAAAAAAGGCGCGTACAACCCGTTCATTCTCGCCTACGGCGAGAAGAACAAGTGCGAACTGATTGCAAAATACGGGGAAGATTTGCGCTTTATCTTCGGCACTCTGTTTAGTGAAATTCACGAACGGCTTGGACAGGTAGAAATGCACTTTAACCGTGATTTGACGGACAACGTGCTTTTACGCGGCTTGCCTGCAACCACCAAAAAAATACTGCAAACGGGCGGTTGCGAAACTTGTAAACAAAGAAAAAAATCAAAAAAGGAATAGGAATAGAGAAATGAACTTGTATGAAATTTTCGGTTTGACCGAATCGGCAACGGACGAAGAATTGCAGGCGGCTTACCATCGTTTGCGCGAACAGTATCGTGAAGAAAGATGGCAGGACGGGGAAGCGGGCAATGAAGCGGCGAAGAAATTGACCGAACTTGAAAATGCGTACCGCGAACTCACCGAAGAAAGAAAACGCCAAAGCAAAAACACGACGGGTGACGACGCGTTTGAAACGATTAGCCGCTTGATTAAAGAAGGTGACATCAACAGCGCACAAGCGGTGCTGGATGAGTTTAACGAAAGAAACGCCGAGTGGCATTACTTGCAAGCGGTTGTCTTCTACAAGAAGGGCTGGATGAACGACAGCAAAAAGCAACTGGAAATTGCGATGCAAATGGACGGTGACAACGTAAAATACCGCGAAGCATACGGCAAGTTGAACGCGAAAGCGGATTACGAGAAAAAACAACAGGAAAGCAAACAACCGCATTCTGCCGCGCCTACGGGCGACGTGCAGATGGGCGGGAACACCCTTTGCGACGATTGTTGCAGATGCTGCGCATTCAATATGTGCTTGAATTGCGTATTCAATATGTGCTGCGGTTGCAGGTAAACTCCGTGAAGCGCATCACCGCGCACGAAGTTGCGCTGGCAGGGATTGCAACCGCGATTGCAACCATTTTCCTTGCCGTCGGAAATTTCACGTCTATTTTGCTGTTCGTTGGATACCTGGTGGCGTCGATTGCGCTTTCTTTGCCTTTGGCGAAGGACTCCTATCGCGGGTATGCGCTCGCGTACGTATCGACCGTGTTATTGACGCTGCTTTTGGTGGGGACGGCGGGCTATATAGTAGATTTGTTGCCCTTTGTTCTCTTCTTCGGATTGCACCCCTTAATGTGTGAATTGCAGTTGCGGTTTCACTTTCCAAAACTTATCGCAATGCTAATCAAAGCCGTTTGGTTTGATTTTGCGCTGTGGCTGTTTTGGGGGCTCATCGTGCAAACCACGGGGGTGACCTGGATAGACACCTATGCAGTTCCCATTATTTTGGGGCTGGGAACACTTTTCTTCGTTGTGTACGAAGTGGGGTATTTTCGCATTCGCGAAAAGGTTTTTGCACTTGTAAAACGGATTTCTAAATAGTCTTTCTCATAAGGGGAAACGAAATATGATTGAGAAGAATACTTATATCACAGCCGTAGCAAACGCCCTGGGTTCAAACGGTGAAGGTATCGTTAGGCACGAAGGGGTTGCTTTTTTCGTGCCTGCTTGTCTTCCTGGGGAAAAAGTGCGTTTTCGGGTGGTGAAAATTAAAGATAAAATCGGCTATGGTAAGTTGGAAGAAGTGCTTACCCCCGCCGAAGAACGGGCGCGGGAAAAATGCCCCGTCTTTATGCGTTGCGGCGGTTGCCAACTCCAACATTTAGAGTATTCGGCGCAACTGGACTTTAAGACCAACCTTGTCAAGGATAACCTTCGCAAAATCGGGGGGATTACCTGCGCTGTAAAACCGACGATTCGTAGCGATGCGCAGTACGGATATCGTAACAAATTGCAACTCCCTGTCGGCGTTGACAAGGAAGGGAATACCGTGATCGGGTTCTATGCCGAACGCTCCCATCGTATCGTGCCGATTAGCGCTTGCGCAATTCACCCCGAATGGGCGGAAAAACTCATCGCGCTGTTTAAACGGTACTTTGACGAGTGTGCAATCAAGGGCTACGACGAAGAGAAAAAATCGGGTTTGGTGCGCCATATCGTCGCAAGGGAAATCGGCGGGAAATATATGATTACCGTCGTTTGCGCAAAACGCAATTTGCCGAATACGCAACACCTTGTCGATTTGCTTTCCGATTTATTCCCTGTGTTTACGCTCTATCACAATTTTAACGATTCGGACACGAACGTAATTCTTGGGCAGGAGTTTCGTTTGATACATGGTAGCCCCTTTTTCGAAAATGAAGAGCAGGGTATCCGCTACGAAGCAGGTCCGCAAACCTTCTTGCAAGTGAACGAAAACGTGCGCGGGAAACTGTATCACGCTGCTTTGAAAACGGTGATTGAAACGGGCGACGAAGTGGTGATTGACGCGTACTCTGGCGGTGGGTTGCTGACGGCAATGCTGGCGAAAAAGGCAAAGCGTGTGTATGGCATCGAATTAGAGCCCGAAGCGGTAAGATGCGCCGACGCTTTGAAGGAAAAAAATAAACTTGGCAATATGCAAAACATTTGCGGGTACGTGGAAGAAAAAATCATGGGAGTGCTCGATCAAGAAAAGGGCGAAAAAATCCGCTTGATTTTAGACCCGCCGAGAGCGGGTATTCACCGCTCGGTGTTGAAGGCGTTGCTTGCAAGCGGTATTGAAAAACTCACGATTATCTCTTGCAACCCGTCCACGCTGGCGCGGGATTTGGGGATTTTGTCGGGTCGGTTGATTGAAAAGGAAGGCTCGAATGGGGAACTCATCAAAAACCCCGCTTACGAAGGGCTGGCAGACGGGGAAACCCTGCCTGGCTACTACGAGCCCGTTTCCGTGCAACCGTATGATATGTTCCCCCAAACCAAACACGTCGAGACATTAGTTCAATTATCCCACAAAAAACCTGCTACTAATTTAGAAGTCGCTCTTGACTTTGAAAGCAGCGAGGTAGAAAACTCACTTGTTGACCTTGAACCCGTGTAAAATCAAAGGAAACAGTTGTTTCTACTATTACGGAAGAATAAAACGCACGTGTCTATTATATCGAATACGCGAGGGCGGATATGAAATTATTGCGGTCTGAAGTTGAATTTATAAAGGCAATGATTCCCGAAGGGGAAAAATTATTGAATGATTTGGCGGTGAAAGAACTTTCTCGTCAATTATTTCACTTATATTTTGAAACAGAAACTTACAATTCCAAACAAAAACAATTACGAAAGTTGTTGCGCTATATTTGGTGGCTGGCGAAGAAAGTAGAGCTCGCGGATGAGATGGGGAAAACCGAAGAACTAATAGTAGAAGAAGACATAGAAATTACGGAAGAAGTTAAAAGAAAACTCGAGAAATTGCCTGTGGAATTAAAAGAGTTTTTACGCGATAAAGAATGGCGAGATGTGTTTTCTCCGTTGATGTTGTATCGTGCGGAAAAATTATCGCATACAGGAATAAAATCTATTTATAGAACACTTAAAAATACCTATTATGCGCAAATACAGGGCACTCAAACTTATCATGTAGAGGTGTCTGAAAATTTACACGATTATATAAATTGTACTGCATATTGTGATTGTCCTTATACAAAAATGGAAGATTATTGTAAACATATGGCGTCGGTACTTTTTTACGTGGAAAGAAATAGAGATGCGATTCCTAATGAAATAGATATGACAGCAGAAAAGGAAGTGCATTTCTATGAAAGTCAAATCGATGAAAACGGACGTTTAGTCAATTCAAACGGATTTTGGATAACAAAGGAACAAATCGGACGGCTCAAAGTGTTGCTTACCCCTAGACAATATATGGATTTAATGGATTCATTTGAAGAAGAGGATGACGATTATGGTGGCGAAGAGGTCTTTTTGGCTGATTTGGATTATTTGTCGTACGAATATGAAATAGGAGAAACGGCGGGACATTGGGTAAAAAAAGATAGGCTTTTGGATTTGTACGATGAAATTTGTTTGCAAAACGAAGCGGCTGATAGAAATCCTGAAGAAATTGATGAAGAGAAAATCAAGCCAACATATCAAAAAGTTATTAGAGATTTTAGCGACGAAAAACCTGATACCCAAGAAACCATTGAAACAGAGAAACCCATTACTCAAAGTTGCGATTATTTATACGTTGGTGTAAGTCCTAAGGGGCAATACGGTTGTAATTATTGGTACATAGACGAAGAAAAACAAACGCAAGAAAATACGTACGTGTGGGTAAATATGGGTAGGAGAAATACCGAGCAAATTGTTTACGTGGATAGCGTGCGCTATTGTAATGCAAATGACGTTCCTTACCCAATAGAAAAGACGAAACGTGTTCTTCGGCAGGCTACCGAAGAAGAAACGGAAGAAGCAGACGTTCTTTGGGATGAATAGAAATCAAATAAATATAAATAAATGATTTGGATGTAAAAACATTATTCCGCAGGGTAATCTTTAACTTCCCCGTCTATTATAATAACGATAAATGCGACGGACCAAATTTTGTGGGAACGTGAAGGTAGTGTCGAAACGCTGGTGTTGCTACAATTAAAATAAACAAAGGCATTTCATAAGGAAATAGATAATTATGGTCATTAATAAAGCAAAGTGGATTTGGCTTGAAAAGGATTCTAAGCCCGATACATACGGTGAATTTTATGATGAATTTCAATGGGAAGAAGGCGAGATAAATTGCTTTCTTTCTTGCGATGGCGATTATACTTTGTTTATCAATGGGCAATACGTTGCAAGCAATCAATACGGCGATTACGAGTGGTATAAATCGTATGATAACATAGATATAACCCCTTATTTAAACAAAGGTAAAAACTCTATTGCCGTTCTGGTTTGGCATTTCGGAACGGACAGCCAGCGTTATATAAAGGCGAAAGCAGGGCTTATTTTTGAATTGCAGTCGAGCGGTAATGTATTGCTTGCAAGCGGTGAAAATACTCTTGCAAGATATAGTGTGGCATACAAGCAAGGGGCAAAGAAGTTGGTAACTCGTCAGTTGGGTTTTTCGTTTGCGTATGACGCTACCCAAGAAGATGGTTGGAAAACGACGGGGAAAGGCTTGCAATCTGCGGTATTGGTTGATAAAAATTGTTCGTTTGTGGAACGCCCGATTCAGAAGTTGAAACTGCTTAAATGCGTACAAGGTAGGGTTATTTTAGAAGAAAACAACGATTATATCATAGATTTAGGCAAGGAAACGGTAGGGATTGTTTCCCTTGATTTTCTATCGCCTGCCGTTCAAAAGATAACGGTTGCGTGGGGGGAAGACCTGCAAGACGGCCACGTTCGTCAAAGAATAGAACACCGAGATTTTAGTTTTGATTACACAGCAAAAGCAGGTAAGAACGAATACGTAAACCATATGCTCCGTTTGGGTTGTCGATATTTGGAAATTTATACGGAAACTCCTATTGAAATTGAAAGTATCGGTTTAATTCCGCAAGTATATCCTGCAAAAGAAAAACAAGTAACGCTGGATAATGCCTTAGACCAAAAAATCTACGATGCCTGTGTAAATTCCTTAAAACTTTGTATGATGGAGCATTACGTAGATACGCCGTGGCGCGAACAATGCTTGTATGTTTATGATTCCCGAAATCAAGCACTTTGCGGATATAAAGCCTTTGAAGGCGGGAATGCGGAATATGTGCGTTCGAACTTGAAACTTATTAGTCAAGATAGGCGTGAAGACGGCTTGCTTGCGATTTGCTATCCCTGCGGTATGGACTTAACAATTCCATCCTTTTCGTTGTATTATTTCGTGCAGGTAAATGAATATTTAAAACACACGGGCGATGTTACGCTTGCGCAAGAAGTGTACGATAAATTGCTTTCCATATTGAAAGTTTTTATGGATAATCGTAAAGACGGCTTGGTGTGCAAATTTGAAGGCGCTAACCATTGGAACTTCTACGATTGGTCGCCGTATTTGGATGGGGAATTGCACGGAACGGAAGATGCTATTCCCGATTTGATGATAAACGTGCTGTTCATTTTGGCTTTGCAAAATCTGCGTGAAATTGCTCTTAAAATCGGGAAATCGTTTGCGTATGATGCTTTACTTGAAGAAAGCAAAAAACGCACACAGGAAGCCTTTTACAATACGGATATAGGTTTGTACTCTATGACGATGGGCGGCAGCGAATATACCGTTTTGGGAAATGCTTTGGCGATTCTTGCAGGGTTGGAATTGGACAAGGAATATGCTTGCGAAAAGATTGTAAACGGCGAACTTTCCGATTGCTCGTTGAGTATGAAAATCTTTAAGTATGATGCGTTGCTTGCGACGGATAAAGAAAAATACCAAGCGTGGGTATTAAACGAAATTCGTAGGGAATACGGCAAGATGATAGAAAACGGCAATACCGTATGGGAAACGATAGATGGGGCAAGCGCGTTTGACAATGCGGGCAGTCTTTGCCACGGCTGGAGCGCAATTCCTATTTACTATTATGCGGAATTGAAAAACGTTCAAGAGAGAAAGGGCGGTTAAGAAAAGGTTGTATCTTTAATAAATAAAAGGGCTGGATTATTGTTAAATCAAAGCATGAAGGCAGTTTTTAATAATCATTTTTCATAAAACTTAATATCAAAATATACCATGATATTTCGGAAAAAGATTATTTGACCTATCAGTTGGTATATTGTCAACGAGAAGTGCTTTCGGAGATTGTAAGCGTAAGAAAGAATGAAACTTTGTGGAGTGCTTATCGACAACAAATTGGACGAATTGTTGGGTTTGATGAATATGATACGCCCGAAAAATTGCCGTTTGAAGGTTTCCGTAAAAAAGTGGAAAAACGGATTTTTCAGCAAAATATACAAAGACCTGTCACGCAATATTTCATTACGGTATATTTGCATTTGACGACGATTAACGGTGCAGTTCGCACGCATAAGCGGTCAAGATTTTCCATCCAAGAGATAGAATACATTATCGGGTTGTTAAGGCAAAAGAAAGGGGATTTTTACACTTCGGACGAAGTATGGCAATCTATTTGCCGTGTCGAGCGTGCCAGAGTATCCAACAAAATGCGCTTTGCCGTTTACCAAAGGGACAATAACCGTTGCCGAAAATGCGGGAGTAGATATAATTTGGAAGTAGATCATATTTATCCCATCGCAAAAGGCGGAAAATCAATCTTTGATAATATGCAAACGCTGTGTCATAACTGCAACGTGGAAAAAGGAAGTAAAGTGGAAGAAGGGGCTATTCCGCCGCGAAGAAGAGACCATCATACTTTGACTTGCCACCAATGCCAGGCAAGATTGATTGTTAAAATGGAAAATATGGCAAGTATTATGCGCGTCCACGCTTTTCAGATTGTAAATACACAAAAAACATAAACACTTAAAAGGAAAGAAAAGATGAAGAAAAAGAACTGGTTAAAATTGTCGTGGGTGACGGCGGTAATCGGGTTGGCGGTGCTGCTCGTTTCCTATTTCTGTTTCCATTTTGTAACCGATGAAGGGATTACGCTCGTTTGGCATCCTGAAGCGGGTAAACCGTATGTCACAATTCTTATTGCGTTCTTCGGCGTACTCTTTTGTTTTGCAAGCGTGATGAGTTTGCTCGTTGCGTGGATTTTTTGCAAAGACAAGGAATAAAAGGGTTGTTTTTCGCGTTCAACGCGTACCTGCCCCCTATATTTTAGAAATTTAAAGGAGATTTATATATTATGGATAAATACACGAATAGGCTTATAATGTTTTTGAAAATTCCGCTTGGTATCTTTTATATCTTGGTGGGTGTCGCTTTAATAGGGGTTTCCGTTTGGGTGTCAACCTTTTCCGACGTTGCCAGTATGATACTGCTTATGGCGTTGCTTGGCGGCGGTGCGGTTATCAATTTTGGGGTGGGGTACGCCTTTTTGGGGGATGAATACAAATCGACGAATATCGTTCGCGGCGGGGATACAAGATTTGCCCCCGTTTTAACGCCGCAATTTTTAACGAGAAGAAAAATTGTGACTTTGGTCGGTGCGATTGCTTACGCCGTGCTTGCACTTTTTTACGTGATTAGGGCAATTTTTGGCGGCGGTTGGATGCTGGGGATTCCTGCGGAAGATTTTGATTCAAACGCGGTTGCGTTGATTATTTTTGCGGTGATTGCTTTGTTGATGGGGTTCTTCCTGTTCACGCTGTATAAAAAAACCAAACACGTTGATTTGAACGAACCTGAAAACGAATAACGCGCGCAAAGCGGGCGTTCCGTATTGATACGGGAGCGCGAGCGCCCATAAAAGCGAAAAAATTGAATACAAGTGACAAAAAAATCCTACATTTTTTGTGGATTTTTTTCTTTTTGTCTATTGACAAAAGGACAAGGAAGGGCTATAATAGATAATGGGGGTATGTGGAGTTATTTTTACCACGCGCCCCAAAATGCGCCTGCCGTAAAAAGCGGGAAAAATATGCCGTCAACCGATGTAAAGACGGTGCAAAACGAAAAGGAAGGGCGTATGCAAAAGATTGCCAGTTTTACCGTCAACCACGATACACTTGAAAAGGGAATGTATATTTCCCGCGTCGATGGGGACGTTGTCACCTTTGATATTCGTATGAAAAAGCCCAACGGCGGCGATTATTTTTGTATGAGCGCGGCGCACACCGTAGAGCATTTGTTTGCGACCTATGCGCGCAACTCCCGCTGGGCGGACAAGGTGATTTACGTCGGGCCGATGGGGTGCAGAACGGGCTTTTATTTGTTGCTCCGCGACACCGTTTCCTACGCTGACGCGATTGCGCTCGTCAAAGAGAGTATGGCATTCATCCGTGATTACGAAGGGGAAATTCCTGGCAATACGGCGGCGGAATGCGGGAACTACCTGGATCATGATTTGGCGGGGGCGAAAGAACTCGGGAAAGATATGAACGAAGTGCTTGCCGCTTGGCAGGAAAAAGACCTGTATTACAAAGAATAAAAACAATTTGCTAAATAGCAAAGGAGCGATAAAATGAGTTATTTGAAAGACAACTTCTTGTTG
This sequence comes from Candidatus Scatosoma sp., assembly GCA_045652785.1. GTDB lineage: Bacteria > Bacillota > Clostridia > Christensenellales > Borkfalkiaceae > Scatosoma. The sequence goes on from JAZOLF010000141.1 coordinate 11,243, forward strand.
ACGACGAAGTCGGCGGAAAAACTGTACTATGATTATGCGAAAGATATACCTATCTTCGATTATCATTGTCACTTGCCTGAAAAACAAATTTTGGAAAACAAGCCGTTTGCGGACGTGTTCGAAATTTGGCTGTCGGGGGACCACTATAAATGGCGTTTGATGCGCAACTACGGCGTGGACGAACGCTTGATTACGGGGGATGCTACGAACAAGGAAAAGTTCGTTGCGTACTGCAAAACGTTGGGTACGGCGTTTGGTAACCCCTTGTACCACTGGTCGCAGGTGGAATTGAAAGACTTCTTCAACTGCGAACTGGAAATCAACGAAGAAAACGCGGATTTGATTTGGGACTGGTGCAACGAATACATTCGTTTGAACAACATTACCCCCCAAAGTTTGATTGAAAAATCGAACGTAAAATACCTGTTCACGACCAACGAAGTTTTCGACGATTTGACGACGTTCGAAGAAATTGCGAAAAAGGGCTACGCGTTCAAAGTATATCCTGCCTTCCGCGCGGACAAGTTGATGGGCGTAGAAATGGCGGCTTACAACGACTTTATCGCGAAGTTGGAAGCGCAAACGACGGCGATTGCGGACATGGACGCGTTGGAAGCGGCGATCGAAACCAGATTGCAGGCATTCATTGCGGTAGGATGCAAGGCAACGGATATCGCGCTTGAAAACGTATATGAAATTGCGGATCGTGCGGATGCGGAAAAAGTATTCCAAAAACGCCGCACGGGGGAAATGGTTTCCATCAAGGAAATGGAAGTGTTCAAGGGCTATTTGACCTACTTCCTGTTCAAGTTGTATGCAAAGTACGGCTTGGCGACCGAACTCCACGTAGGCGCGATGCGCAACAATAACTCGAAGATGTTCAAGGTGCTTGGTGCGGACACGGGTTTTGACAGCATTTCGGAATTCAACAGCATTTACAATATGTCCCGTTTGTTCGACCGTTTGGATGGGGAAAATGCGTTACCTAAGACGATTATTTTCAACCTGAACCCGAAGATGAACAGCGAAATTATGACTTTGATCGGTTGTTTCCAAGACAGCGTGGCAAAGGGCAAGTTGCAATACGGCCCCGCTTGGTGGTTCTTGGATAACAAAGTTGGGATGGAAAGACACTTGGAAGACCTGACGGCAACGGGGCATTTGGGCGCGTTCGTCGGGATGTTGACGGACAGCCGTTCCTTCCTGTCCTATCCCAGACACCATTATTTTAGACGTATTCTTTGCAACTATTTGGGCGATATGATGGAAAAGGGTGAAATCACCGCGAATATGGCGCTTGTAGGCAAAGTGGTACAGGACGTATCTTACAACAACGCAGTAGAATATTTGGGGGTAAAATAAGATGGATAAATTAATTCCCGTAGTCGTAATTAAAGACCTTTCCGAAACGGAAAAAGTAATGAAGGCTTTGCAAAATCACGGTATCAACTGTGCGGAAATCACCTTCCGTACCGCTTGTGCGGCGGAAGCGATCGCGCTTGCGTGCGAAAAGTTCCCCGATATGAATATCGGGGCTGGTACGGTTATCAACGGCGAACAATGCGAACAAGCATTGCAAGCGGGTGCGAAATTTATCGTATCCCCTGGCTTGTCTGTCGATGTTGCGAAGATTTGTAAATTCCGCGGTGTGCCTTACTATCCTGGCTGTGTGACGCCTACCGAGATTATGCAGGCGATTGACCTTGGAATCACGATTGTTAAGTTCTTCCCTGCAAACGTGTACGGCGGTTTGAAGGCGTTGAAAGCACTTGCGGCGCCGTTCCCCCAAATCAAGTTTATCCCCACCGGCGGCGTGGATAGAAGCAACTTGGATGAGTTCCTTGCCTTTGAAAAGGTGTACGCAGTTGGCGGCAGTTTCATGGTGAAAGAAGCCCTTGATAAGTGGGAAAATCAATAAAAAAGGCGCATACACTTCGCAATACTGCGTCGATCCTGCGTTTCCCCTTGCTTGTTTACAACCCGTAAACGCCCGTCGGGGAAACCGCAATCTTCTTGTCTTGCTTGCATTTTTGCCTTTTTGTGGCGTTTAAGAATAGCAGCGGCAGTACTTTAATCAAAAAAATAAAAACAAATTAGGAGATAAAAAAAATGAAAGTTGTTACGTTAGGCGAATTGATGTTGCGTCTTGCACCCGAAGGTTATACCCGTTTCGTACAAGCAGATAAGTACGGCGCTACCTATGGCGGCGGCGAAGCAAACGTATCCGTTTCTTTGGCAAACTATGGCGTAGATGCGGCGTTTGTCACCAAACTCCCTGCGCATGAAATCGGTCAAGCGGCTGTGAACTCTTTGAGAAAGTTCGGCGTTGATACCAGCAAAATCGTTCGCGGCGGCGCACGCGTTGGTATTTACTACTTGGAAAAGGGCGCAAGCCAACGCCCCAGCAAAGTTATTTATGATAGAGCAGGTTCCGCATTCGCGCTTTCCAAGAGCGAAGAATACGACTGGAATGCTATTTTTGAAGGTGTGGACTGGTTTCACTTTACGGGGATCACCCCCGCTTTGGGTACAAACGTTGCGCAACTCACCGAAGACGCTTGTAAGGCTGCTAAGGCGAAAGGTGTAAAGATTTCCTGTGACTTGAACTACCGCAATAAGTTGTGGACGAAGGCGGAAGCGCGCGAAACGATGACGAAACTTATGAAGTACGTGGACGTTTGTATCTCTAACGAAGAAGACGCGCACGACGTATTTGGTATCACCGCAGAAGATACCGACGTCACCAGCGGTAAACTCAACAAGGCGGCTTATGAATCGGTTGCTCGCCAACTCAAAGAAAAGTTCGGTTTCGAATACGTAGCGATCACGTTGCGTACTTCCCTTTCCGCAAACGACAACAAGTGGGCAGGTATGCTCTACCACGACGATAAGGCATATTTCTCGAAGGAATATTTGATGCACATCGTTGACCGCGTAGGCGGCGGCGATAGTTTCGGCGGCGGCTTGATCTATGCACTTTTGAGCGGCTATGATTGCCAAGGCGCGATTGAATTCGCGGTTGCGGCAAGTTGCTTGAAGCACTCGATCGAAGGGGACTACAATATGGTTTCCGTGGACGAAGTGAAGAAGTTGGCTGGCGGCGACGCAAGCGGTCGTGTGCAAAGATAATTCCCTTTCAACAAAGACATGGTGCGCTCAAATGGAATTTGGGCGCATTTTTCTTTGCCTTTTTTCGTAGGACGGGGCAGGAAAGGTCGGCGAAATACAACTTTTTTGTAAAAATTTACAAAACCCGCACACGGAAAAGGAAAACGCCCTTGACAAAACGAACAAATATTTGTATAATAGAAAGTAGTATGCTGGTAGAGTATGCGCTCAAAAAACGGCAAAAATGTCCTTTGTGCGCGGCGATAAGGCAATCGGCTATGAAAAAAGGAACAAGGGGGTAGCGGACGTGATTATTTTGGGTATTGACCCTGGGCTTGCAACGCTTGGATACGGTGTAATCCGCAGGGAAGAAAACGGAAAATGCGAAGTGCTTGATTACGGCGTGATTACCACCCCCAAAGAAGAGAGCCTGCCCACTCGGTTGGTGTTGCTTGAAGACGGTATCAACCAGATTTTGCGCTTGCACCGCCCCGACCAAATCGCGCTGGAAGAGTTGTTCTTTTCCAAAAACATTACGACGGGGATTGCGGTTTCCCACGCTCGCGGCGTGGCGTTGCTGGCTTGCGTGAAGTACTGCCCGTACTTGTATGAATATACGCCGATGCAAATTAAACAAGCGCTTACAGGCTACGGAAAGGCGGAAAAACGGCAGATCCAAGAAGTGGTAAAAATGATGCTTTCTTTGGAGAGTATTCCCCGCCCCGACGGCGCGGCGGACGCTTTGGCGATTGCGCTTTGCCATGCGACGGCAAGCCGATACGGCAATATGTATAAGGTCAACAACATGACCCGCACAAAGGGGAATAACACCCCCGAAGGCAGGGCGTTCCAAAAGAAAGTAAAAGAGCAAATCGAAAAAGAAGACAAAAAGCAAGCGGCAAAGGCAAAAACTGCCGCGAAAACCAAAAACTCGGCGGCAGGTACGCCTGCAACGCCCAAAACGGCGTTGAAAACGGCAGTAAAAACGGGGGTAGTCCCTGTTGCCACAGCGCCGAAGAAGAACTCCGCCGCGGAGATTGCAAAACGAATTGCGGCGCAAATGCAAGAAAAGGAGAATGGGGAAACATGATAGCGTACGTTCGCGGAAAAGTGTTAGAAACGACGGAAGAAACGATGATCGTTGACGTCAACGGTTTGGGATATGAACTCTACTGTTCGTCGGGCGCGTTCCAAAAAGCAGGGGTGGGGGAATATATCGAACTCTCCACCTATTTGCAAGTAAAAGAAGACGGCATTACCCTTTTTGGGTTTGCAAACCCGAAAGAAAAAGAGTTGTTTTTGAAACTTATTTCGGTGGATAGCGTGGGCCCGAAACTCGGGATTTCCGTTCTGTCGGGGATGAGCGCGGATGATTTTGCGGCGGCGGTTTTGTCGGCGGATGCAAAGCGTTTGTCCACCATTAAAGGGCTTGGTAAAAAGACGGCAGAAAAGATTATTTTGGCTCTGCACGGCAAGATTTCCGCAGGGGAAATTATGCAGGCAAGCGGCGATGCGCCCACTCCGAAAGCGGCGAAAGCGGAAAAACTCTCTCCGATGGACGAAGACGCGGTGGCGGCTTTGCAGGGGCTCGGTTTTACCCGCTCCGAAAGTTTGCAGGCGGTCAAAAAGGCGAAAGAACAGGGCGCAACGTCCACCGAAGATATTATTATGCGCGCGTTGCAGGGCGCTTTGTAAGGGAGCGGAAATATGTTTGACGAATTTGACGGGCTGGAATCGGGCAGCGAATTGATTACTTCCACGAAGACGGAATACGACGCGGAAGAAAACGTCCTTCGCCCGAAAACGATGGCGGATTACGTCGGCCAGCAAAAAGTAAAAGACAATTTAAGCGTGTATATCACGGCGGCTTGCGCGCGCGGTGAAGCGCTCGACCACGTGCTTTTGTATGGCCCCCCAGGTCTTGGTAAAACCACCCTTGCGCATATTATTGCGGCGGAAATGGGGGTCGGGATTAAACTCACCAGCGGCCCTGCCATTGAGCGTAGCGGCGACTTGGCGGCGATATTGACCAACCTGAACGAAGGGGATGTACTCTTTATCGACGAAATTCACCGCTTACATAGATCGGTGGAAGAAATTTTATATTCCGCGATGGAAGACTTTGTGCTCGACATCATTGTCGGCAAAGGTCCGACGGCAAGAAATATTCGGTTCCCGCTTAAAAAGTTTACGCTTATCGGCGCAACGACGAAAGCAGGGATGCTCGCCGCGCCTTTGCGCGATCGTTTCGGCATCATCAACCGTTTGGAAATGTACACACCCGAAGAGTTGACGCAAATCGTCACCCGTTCGGCGGGTGCGTTGGGGATTGCGATGCAGCCCGATGCGGCGCAGGAAATTGCCCGCCGTAGCCGCGGTACGCCCCGTATCGCCAACCGCTTGTTAAAGCGCGTGCGGGACTTTTCTTTGGTGAAAGGGAGCGACGAAGTGACGAAAGCGGACGCGCGATTCGCGCTCGAACGCTTGGAGATTGACGAACTCGGTTTGGATGGGACGGATAGAAACCTGTTGACGGCGCTCATTGAAAAGTTTGGCGGCGGCCCTGCTGGTTTGGAAACGTTGGCGGCGACAACGGGGGAAGATGCGAACACGATCGAAGACGTGTATGAGCCTTACCTTTTGCAACTTGGGTTTATTGCGCGAACTCCGCGCGGGCGTATTTGCTTGTAGGACGGCTACAAGCACATGGGTTTGAAACCCACCGTTAAGGCGCAACGGCAAATGAGTCTGTTTGAAGACGAAAACGATTTTTAAGATTTTTTGGAAGGACTTGCGGCGGCTGTCTGCAATCGAACGATATGGAAAAAGTACAGTACAAAAAAAGCGATTTTTATTACGATTTGCCCGAAGAACAAATTGCGCAAACCCCCGTATATCCGCGTGATAGTTCCCGTCTTTTGGTGTACAACACCAAAGAGAAAACGATTACGGACAAAATTTTCCGCGACGTGGAAGACTATTTACAGGCAGGGGACGTGTTGGTTGTCAACAACACGAAGGTAATTCCTGCCCGTATGTTCGCCACCACAAAACACGGCGGCAAGGTGGAAATTCTGCTCTTAAAGCGGCACAATATCAACACTTGGGAAGTGTTAATGCGTCCTGGCAAAAAGGGAAAAATCGGGGTGACGATGAATATTTCCGATGAACTCTCTTTCACCGTCAAAGACGTGACGGACAGCGGGGAGCGCATCATTGAATTCCACTACGACGGGGTGTTCGAAGATATTATTGACCGCGTTGGCGCGATGCCTTTGCCCCCGTATATCAAAGAAAAATTGACGGACAAACAGCGCTACAACACCGTGTATTCCAAAGTAGATGGTTCGGCGGCTGCTCCGACGGCAGGGCTGCATTTTACCCCCGAACTTTTGGAGCGGTTGAAAGCCAAAGGCGTGATTGTCACGGAAGTATTGTTGCACGTTGGCTTGGGGACGTTCCGTCCCGTGAGTGAAGAGATTATCACCGACCATAAGATGCACTCAGAATACTACGAAGTGTCCGAAAAGACGGCGGAAATTGTCAACAAAGCGAAAGCGGAAGGCCGCCGCGTGATTGCGGTGGGGACGACTTCGGTGCGTACTTTGGAGAGCGTTGCGGACGAAAACGGTTGCTTGCGCGCGTGCAGCGGCAACACCGAAATTTTCCTGTATCCGCCCTATAAAATGAAGTGCGTGAACGGGTTAATTACCAACTTCCACCTGCCCGAAAGCACCCTGATTATGTTGGTTGCTTGCTTGACGGGTCGGGAAGAAATCCTGTCCGTTTACGAATATGCAGTTAGGGAAAAGTACCGTTTCTTCTCCTTCGGCGACGCTTGTTTGATTTTAT
>JAZOLF010000142.1:0-3208 GCA_045652785.1 Candidatus Scatosoma sp.
ACATTTATCGAACCCAGCCGCACACTGAAAGCCCCACTCCCGCAAGCCAACCCGCGCACCGCAGCGCTCGTACAAGCCCAGCGCCGCAACGCTCATACCAGCCCAGCACCACAACGCATCTCTCCGTCGCCCTAAGCCAAGCCGCCCCCTTTCTTCGCAAGCGCCCCTTTCCGAAGTCGCTTTTCCTTATCGAGTTGTTGGGGCGTTTTCACAGGCGTCGCAGGGATTTTCTTCGGTTTAGACATCAGATAATAGCGCATCTCATCCAAAGCATGGTCATCCGCTTTTTTGGGGGTATCGCCGCTCCCCCAGTAATACCCTTTCAATTCCTTAATCAGTTCTGTACAATTCGAAAAAATATACAAATTAGGCAATCCGTTATCCTGTTTCAAATAACTTTTCACCCGCGCAATCCCCGAAAACAAATCTTTTTCGACGTCAGGATTGACCAAAATCCCCCGCTCATAAAAGAGTTCGCAAACGCTCTTCACCCCTGAAAGAGTTCTCTGTTTCGCAGCGCTGTCGATCAAAGCGCGGACTCTGCCTGCGCCGTCCGTTTTCCATCCGAGCATCTGTGAAATTCGTTTCAACTCCGCAGCGTGATAATCGACGTCCCGCCCCGCTGCAAAATGCTCATAAACGACGTACACGTTGTCATCATAATCGACGGCGTACCAATGCGCGGAAAGCGGATTGTTTAGACCAGGGTCAATCGAAATCATATCTTGCCATTCCTTTGGAATGGGGAAAGGATCAACCACGTGAACGTTCTCATCAAACTCAGGATAGACCAACCCTTCGGCGGCGGCAAATTTCCCATATCTGCGGGCTTGCAATTCCACATCCCCTAAGCACCCTTCCAAAGCGGCAATTTCCTGTTTGGAAAGATAGGGGTTATCCGCCCATTCCATAAACTCATACCAAACTTCGGGGTCGTTTGAGCGGTTCAGAAAAATATCGTGATAGACAAAAGTAAACCCTTTCAAAGGTGTCATTGTCCCAAAAATATCCCCGCACCGATCGAGCACACGCATTCGGCACTCCAAGTAAATTTCCTGCGGTGGTTCTTCGTCAAACCAGACAAAGTCCAGCGAAGTCCCCTGGAACTTTTCCCGCCCTTGATCGCAACTCTTAAACCCGATTACCGAACTCCCGCCGAAGACGTTTTTGATACGGATAAAATCAATCACCCCGCTTTCAGGGTGATCTTTTTTGCCCGACAGCATCACAATTTCTTCCACCCACGCTTTGGGCAAATACCGCAAAATTTTCTTTTGGGCAACGTCCCGTTGCACCTGTGTAGAAAGGGAAACCACCCATCCGCAAACGTTCGGTTTGTTCTCACGGTAAGGGTGTATGCCCCGTGCCATGTAGATACATTCCACCGCCCCGCATTCGGTTTTCCCCGAACGGTTGCCGCCAAACACCCAACGATTGCGTTTTTTCGAGCGGTGAAACGCCAACTGCTTTTCGTGGACGACGTCGCCCGAATTGTATTTTGCCAGCGCCGATTTTTTCCGCCGCCCCTGTTCCCGCTCTATCGCGAGTATATTTTCGACAATCTTTCTCATATCCTATCAAAACTTGGCAAAACCCACCCACGCCTACGGCGTTAGAATGAACGAAAACCGCAATTTTTGGGGGAATTACCATGAAAAAACTACCCATATTCTTTTTAAGTATCTTTCTTGCCGCCAGCCCGTTTTTTTACGGCACGCCCGTTCAAAGCGCAAGTGCGCAAAGCAAGGAAACATACGCCTGCATACTCACGGCCGACGTGTATTTTCACACGTCAGAAAGTCCATCCGCAGGGATTTTCGCCCTACCGAAGACCTACTATGTCAAAGTTCTTTCCGTCGGCAATCCCTACACGAAAGTCGAATACTTAACCGACGGCGAACGCACAAAGAAATTGACGGGCTACTGCCTAACCGAGCAGTTGACGTTTATCGACTACACGCCCGTAAATCCATACCTGTATGCCACTTTTGACGTCATTTACACCGCCGAGAGCGGGGAAAGCGGGGATGCGATGTTGGACAAAATCACCCTTTCCTGCACGTACTACGGCAACTATTATATCGGCGCAAAGGAATACGCATACGTGCTCCAACAAGGCACGTTTGGATACGTCCCGATGCCGACGGACTTCATCTTCCCGACAAACGACGAATACGCCGCACGGCAGGAAAAAGGGGAAATTGTCGCCACAGAAAGCGAAGGCAATGGTATGGGGATCGCCCTGCTCATCGTCCTTTGCCTGCTTGTCCCGTTGCTGACCGCTCTACTTGTGAAAAGCGCCAAACCGCTCCCCTACGAATTTGACGAATAACCCTGCCGCCATCTCCCACGCGCCCCATTCGTCATTCAGAGCGCACACAACGGATTCCCGTTCCCGTATTCAGAGCGCAGAGAAGAATCTGGCAACCTACGCCGATCACCCCGCCATTCTCTCACCCATCTACGTCATCGTAGGTTCTACGATCGAAGTTCCTTCAAAAACTCCAAAAAGGCATGTTCTTTCTTTTCGATGCCCAAATCCTTCCCGAGTTCAATGTATGTAAAAATCGCACCGATCCCGTCCAAATCACGATACTCTGCCAAGAACTTTTCACGGCTCATTCCCAAAGCGGAAAAACGCCCGACCAGCCTTTCCAGCAATTTTTTTTGTTTTCGAAAATACGTTCTCTCGCTCCAAATTCGAACCGTCCGCATTTTCTCATCCGCAATCCCCGCATACTTTTGCGCAAACACACGTTTGACGCGGTCCATTTTTCCAAAATAACGAACGTCCAGCAGCAAGTTTTCTTCGGTGTTTAGTTGGCTTAACGCGCTATTTGCGATCTCCGCTAACTCCCGAAGTTTTCTTTTTTGCAAGATTTCCGTCGCCAAGTACTCCGCCAACTTTTCCGCAGGCTCTTTGCCATTCGACGACAGCAACGCCTTATTGCGAATATGTTGCATATACCCCTCCTCAATGTATCCCATGCGGGGATAGCAGTACAAAATCGCCTTCACACAGTTTTCCAAAAAAATCACCTCCTAACACGGGCACACGCCCGCCGCCATAAAATATTTATTATCCACCGCCAAGCGGTTTCTTTCACAATCCTTATCGCTCCCCACATCACCCCGAAGGGGCTGGCGCCTTCGACAGCCCGTTTTCCTGCCATTCAATCACAGCACACCCTAGGGGCGAAACACGAAT
>JAZOLF010000143.1:0-2762 GCA_045652785.1 Candidatus Scatosoma sp.
CCAGAGTTGTTCATATACGTCAAAGGACGGGCGATGATGACTTTTTCACCGCCGACAAACGCTTCCGCTACCGATGCTTCGCATTCTTTTTTCTTAAATTTTGCACCCAAAATCTCCGCAACGTCGCCCACCGCAATAAAACCCATATTGTGGAAGGTCTTTTCGTACTTTTTATCTGGGTTGCCAAGTCCTACAATCAAATACATATTTCATTCCTTTTGGATATAAAACCGCCACCGCAAACGCGGCAGCGGTCAATAATCGCTTTTTTTCTTTTGTAAAAATTAGTCATACAACTTCGACATAGGCTTGGCGAGAAATACGTTTTCAATAGCCGCAGCAAAAATATCCGCAACCGAAAGAATCTTAAATTTCGGCAACATCTTGTCGTCGGAAAGAGAAACGGTGTCCAGCATAACCAACTTGTCAATAACCGATTTTTCCAAACGTTCGATTGCAGGGCCGCTGAGTACCGCGTGCGTACAACCAGCAAAGATTTGCGTAGCACCAGCATCTCTCAATGCCTGTGCGCCTTGACAAATCGTACCTGCGGTGTCAATCATATCGTCCAACATCAAGCAATTTTTACCGCTTACGTCACCGATAATGTTCATAACTTCCATAACGTTTGCCTTAGGACGACGCTTATCAATGATTGCGATGGGAACGCCGAACTTTTCAGCAACTTTTCTTGCACGTTTTACGCTGCCCAAGTCAGGAGCAACGACAACGTCAATCTTTTCGTTTTTCGCAAAATAATTACACAACGTAGGACCACCCAAAAGGTTATCAACGGGGATGTCAAAGAACCCTTGAATTTGTTCCGCGTGCAAATCCATCGTCAAAACGCGGTCAGCACCCGCAGCCGTAATCAAGTTTGCAACCAACTTCGCAGTGATAGGATCACGAGAGCGAGCCTTTCTATCTTGACGAGCATAGCCAAAGTAAGGAACGACCGCCGTAATACGTCCTGCGGACGCACGCTTTGCAGCGTCGATCATGATGAGAAGTTCCATCAAATTATCGTTGACAGGGTTGCAGGTAGATTGAATGATGAACAAATCTCTACCACGCACCGTTTCAGCGATATGTACGTTGATTTCGCCATCAGAGAAGGTGTCAACGTCGATCTCACCCAACTCGGTGTTCAACTTTTTCGCAATCGCTTCCGCCAAAGGGCGGTTGGAGTTGCCACAAAACAGCTTGATTTCATTACCGTGCGTAATCATGTGTAAAAAACCATCCTTGTATTGTATTTTTGCGCAGTCGGCCGCTTTTCCGCAAACCACCGCGTATTCATTCAAAAGTAAACTTTTGCGGAGCAAAAACCCAAACGCTCCCACGATCCCCTTACCAAGTGATGTTTTAACCGTTTCTATAATATCCTATTTTGACTTTTAAGTCAAGGGAATTGACAAACATTCCCCAAAAACTTTCATCAATTTTCTTCCAAAACCGCCGTTTCCCGTTCCAGCGCTTTGCGTTTTTCCTTTTCTTCCTTTGCCTTTTGGCGCATAGACGAGAAAAAGTCAGTCAATAAAGACGAACATTCTTCCCCTAAAATACCGCCGACAACTTCCGTTTTATGGTTGAGCAAGTTCGCATCTGCCAAAGCACTTGTCAGCGAACGCCCCTTTTGTTCGTACGCACCAAAGTAGAGTTTGTCCACTCTCGCATTCAGCGCCGCCCCCATACACATCGGACAAGGCTCCAAAGTGACGTAGAGTTCACAACCTTCGGGCAATCGCCAGGAATGAAATTTCCTGCAAGCCCTATCAATCGCCATCATCTCAGCGTGCGCGGACGCAAGTTGCAATTTCGCTCTGCGGTTATAGCCGCTTGCTACTACTTTCCCTTCGTAAACGATTACCGCGCCGATGGGTACTTCACCTTGTTTGAGCCCACGCTTTGCCGCAATAATCGCCCGACGCATCCATTTTTCTTCTCTCGTCAACTTTTTCATTCGATATCCTTTACCGCAGACGACAACGTTATCAACGCATCCGCACATTTTTCTCTTATTTCTGGGTAAGCACTATCCCCCAACGGATGCGCCCACCGATCGTCCCCGAGTTCCACCGTATAAGATGGAATCCCCAAAGTTTCAATACACCAGTCCTTATAGCCGCCCACGCTGCCCCTTGCCAGCCTTAACGGATACCCTGTCGCTCGTGACAATGCCTGCCCTATACAAAAATCCCGCAAGCAGGTACGCGTTGACTGCCCAAAGTACCAGTAAATCTCTTCCCCCTTTGTGTGAAACGAAACCGTATAGGACGGACGTATCTCTAAGGTAAAATCTCTCAACGCTTTTGTTTCAGGCTCAGAAAAGGGAAAATCCCCCACACAATTTTCTCCGCCCCGAAGCCGTACGTTTTTTGTGCCTTGTCCCCAATGCGCATCAAAGTTCACGTTTAGGTCAACGCCGCGAGCATTTGACTTCCACAACCGAAGTTCATTATTCGAATAGGAAGACAAAAAGGGCTTATACTCGTCGTCCTTTATAGAATTCCTACCCTGTTGCGAAAGAATTGCTCCATCAGGATTTGCCAGCGGTACAAGCCACACGCTACCGAATACGCCCCGTTTGTAATGTTCCAAGGCGAGGCGCGACGAAATCCATTCCCGCGCGTGTATCGCATATACAGCAATCCCCACAGGGGTTCCATCGCCCACTTTCACCGCGTAAAGATTGCGCCCTTGCAGGCTTTGGCCGATGATTTTCTTTTCGGTTTGCACTCGCTCGTAAAACCGAGTATTTT
>JAZOLF010000144.1:0-7786 GCA_045652785.1 Candidatus Scatosoma sp.
TTGGCCTCCGACTTGGCCGAGAACGCCTGGAATCCCATCGATGCGCCGGGCTATATGTACATTGACTGCCTGTGGGTTTCCGGTTCCTTCAAGGGAAATGGATACTCGAACGATCTGCTCGCCGAATGCATCCGCGACAGCAAAGAGAAGGGAAAGACCGGCCTCTGCATTCTGGCGGCGGCGAAGAAGAAGCCATCGTTGGCGTTTACGGCCCGTCTATCTTGCAAAATTGCTATCAAATCAAGGCGGAAAAGCACGGAATTAAAATTCGCGGTTATATCGGCAACCAAAACTTTTCAAAGCCGAATAAGTCCTATCAGAGCGTATTCTTGAACGGCCGTCACGTTGTCAATGCTACCATCTCGGCGGCGGTTTCGGGCGCGTACAATAGTTATTTGATGAAACGTCAATATCCGTTCTACGTACTGTATATCGACGTCCCTACCCAAATTGTGGACGTGAACGTTCATCCCAACAAAAGCGACGTTCGCTTTGCGGATAATCAAATGATTTACGGGTGTATTTATTCGGTAATCGCAGCGGTGCTTGACGGGCAATCGAAAGCGCTTGAATACGTCGTGCCCAGCAAGTTTACGCATACACCTGAGCCTGTACCAATGTCAGTTGTTTCGCCGGCGGCGGTAGATACGCCTGCTGTTGCTCCTACGATTGTAGAAGAAAGCGCGAAAATCGAACTTCCGTTTGACGACGTAGAAAGTGAGGAAGATGAAGCAAAGCCTGCGCCCCGTTCCAAAATCGGGTATCGTTCCACTTTGCTGGACGAAACGCCGAAAAGTCCTGTGCTTATGCAGGTTGATAAAGAGATTGCCGCAGATATGGATTCTGAGGCATTGACGAAAGTTCCTGGGGTGGAATTGCCCGCAGCGGAAGTGGAAAAAAGTGTGTCAATGGAAGGGCGGAAGGGATTTTTCCCTGCGGAGAGTATTCCAGAGTTTACAGGCCAACTTGTCACGGAAGAAGAACAACGTGCGCGCGGTTTGTTTAGAAAATGCGATCGAATTGAAGCCGCAAAGCATTTGCAAAAGACTTTGTTCCCGAATGCGCACTTTGAACCGAACATTTTGCGTTTCGAAAGCAGCAGTAAAAAGCAGGAAAAACCTGTGGAAACGGTGGATGTTTTTGAAGAAAACAAGCGCTATTTGGCGCAACTGGATGCTGAAAACGGTGCCACGCGAATTGAAGTGCAGGATTGTCGGTTCGTTGGAAAGTTGTTTAATACCTATTTAATGTACGAACGCAAAGACGACGTGTTCATTATCGACCAACACGCTGCGCACGAACGCTTGATATTTGATAAGCTGCGCAAACAGATGGAAACGCGAACGGTCGTTAAGCAACCGATGCTGTTGCCCTTTGAATTGCATTTGAACGCTTTTGAGTCGGCGTTTATTGAAGAGAGAATGGACGATATTCAGGCGCTTGGCTTTGATATAGCAAAGGGAGAAAACTGTTTTTTGATTACCGCTGTCCCTGTCGATTTACAATCGATAAAAATTGATGTCTTTTTCAACGAAATTTTAGGGGATATTAGCGGTTTTCGTGCGATTAAACTTGCGGATTTGTTGAAGGATAAGTTGGCGATGGCGGCTTGTAAGGCGGCTGTCAAGGGCGGTATGGACATCACGCAAGCGGAAATTGATCGCCTGTTTGAAATGATTGATGGCAATATGGGCTTAAAATGTCCCCACGGCAGACCTGTGGTGACGAAGATTTCCAGAACGGAACTGGAAAAAATGTTCAAACGGAAGTTATAATGGGTAAAGTTTTGGTCATTTGCGGCTGTACCGCGTCGGGAAAGTCCGCCTTAGCGGTAGAGTGTGCAAAACAACTGAATACAGAGATCATATCCGCTGATTCTATGCAAATTTATACGGGAATGGACGTTGGAACGGCAAAACCGTCCACGGAAGAAATGCAGGGGATTAAGCATCATTTAATCGACGTCGCAAACCCTGCTGAAAAATTCTCGGTTAGCGACTATGAAAAAATGGCATTGCCTATCGTGGAGAGTTTGCTGGAAAAAGGTAAAGTGCCTATCATTTGCGGTGGTACGGGGTTTTATATCAATTCCCTTTTATATAAAAGCCAGTTCGGAAACGCAGGCGCGGATGAGCGTGTGCGTAGGGAACTGGAAAAGTATGCGGAAGAAAAAGGGAAAGATGTCCTGCATGCATTATTGCAGGAAAAAGACCCTGAAAGCGCCGCAATTTTGCATGCAAACGACGTAAAAAGGGTAATCCGCGCGCTGGAAATCTATTACGTGACAGGCAAAAAGAAATCGGAGCAGCACGACGAAAGAGTGCCGCGCTTTGATTTTACCTGCGTTTCTATCCATCATCCGCGCGAAATTTTGTACGATCGTATCAACCGCAGGGTGGATATTATGATGGAACAAGGGCTGCTTGCGGAAATTGACGCTTTGATGGCGCAAGGCTTAACCATAGACCACCAAAGTATGCAGGGGATCGGGTATAAAGAAGTGCTGGAAGGCTACGCGGTAGGCAGAATGATCGACGAAACGGTGGAACTCATTAAAAAGAACACCCGAAACTACGCAAAACGCCAAATTACCTTCTTCAAACGTATGGAAAACCATACAATTCTTGCGCCCGAAGAAGCGACGGCTGAAAAAGTATTAGAACAATTATAAAATAGAGTAGTATGTCTGACATAATTATTATGCGTGGCATACTACCGCAAAGGAAAAAAAATGGAAATTCAAGAGATTATTAAGCAAAGTGAGCTGGCACTTGCGCCAAATTTCGCACTTGCGGACGAAATTAGTGAATACAATCAAGAAAAGGTGTTGAAGGCGTTTGCCAACCATTCGATTGCAATTCGCCATTTTAACGGCTCGACGGGCTACGGCTACGGGGACGAAGGGCGTTTTGTTTTAGGGCAAGTGTATGCCGAATCCTTAGGTGCGGAAAGCGGTATCGTTTCCCCCGCAATTTTGTCGGGGACGCATGCTTTGGCGGTGGCGCTGTTTGGCGTACTTCGTACGGGCGACAGCGTACTCTGTGTATCGGGTATGCCTTATGATACCATCCGTGGGGTGATTTACGGCGAAGGAAACGGCTCGCTCAAAGATTACGGCATTTCCTTTGATTGTACTGATTTGACGACGGACGGCAAGTTCGATAAGGCGCAAATACAAGCAGATATGCAAAAAATCGGTTCTTCTTTGAAGATGATTTACATTCAACGTTCGCGCGGATACGAACTTCGCGATGCGTTCACCGTTGCAGAAATCGGTGAAATTTGCGCTTTTGTGCGTGGTTTGGGCTTTAATGGCTGTATTTTTGTCGATAACTGCTATGGTGAATTCGTCGAAAAGCAAGAACCTTGCGACGTTGGTGCGGACGTGGCTGTTGGTTCGCTGATTAAAAACCCTGGCGGTGGGCTTGCTCCTACGGGCGGATATATCGTCGGCGGTGAAAAGTACATTGATTTGATCGGCCGACGGCTTACTGCGCCGTCCATCGGCAACGAAGTTGGCTCTTACGCTTACGGCTATCGTTTGTTCTATCAGGGGTTGTTCCTTGCGCCGCATACCGTCAACCAAGCCATCAAGGGAAGTTTGTTGATCGGTAAATGTATGGAAATTTTGGGGTATGAAAACTTCCCGAAACTCGACAAAACCCCTGCGGACATTACTCGTGCAATCCGTTTTGATACGGCAAAGCAACTTTGCGATTTTATTCAATCGGTACAGGAAGCATCGCCCGTGGATAGTTTTGTCACCTTAGAGCCGTGGGATATGCCTGGTTATGATAGCAAAGTTATCATGGCGGCGGGGTGCTTTGTGGAAGGTGCGTCGATAGAACTTTCGGCGGATGCGCCCGTTAAAGAGCCTTATACTGCGTACTTTCAAGGCGGTTTGACCTACGAACATTGTAAATACGCGTTAAAAAAGATACTCTCGAAGTTGGTGTAAGATTTTTATTGAAAATTGACGCTCTTTTTATGAAACTCTACGCATCGTGGGTGCATTTTTCCGAAAAATGTTGTATGATAGTATCACGGAGGTTGCACATGGATCAACGAAAAACGGGACAATTTATTGCGGAAATGCGCAAAGAGCAGGGCTTAACCCAAAAGGAGTTGGCGGAAAAACTGCTCATTAGCGATAAGACGGTATCAAAATGGGAATGCGGCAACGGCTTACCCGAAGTTTCCTTGATGTTGCCGCTTTGTGAAATTTTACAAATTAGCGTCAATGAATTGTTGACAGGGAAACGCTTGCAATCGTCCGAATATAAGAAAAGTGCGGAGAATAATTTGATGAAACTCATCAATGAAAGAGAACAGGCAAAGCGCAGCCTTTGGTTGGGTATCTTGGCGGTTCTTAGTACGTTTTTAGCGGGGATTACCTTGATTATGGTTTCGGGTTTCCTGGATATGGAAGTATGGCAACGCATTGTGTTAATTGCTATCGGCTTTATTTCAATCGTATCGGGGATTACGGTTGCTGTCGTTTTGGAAGTGAATAGCGGTGCGTTTGAATGCGCAAAATGCGGCAAACGCTTTATGCCGAAAATGGGCGCATATCTCGCAGGTATGCATACGGCGACGCGCCGCTTCTTGAAGTGCCCCCATTGTGGCAAAAAGAGTATGTGTATTCGCAGATTTTCTTTAGAGATGGAAGAAGGACAGGAAGATAAGAAAGAATAATGTTGCACGAAATGAAGCTAAAACCAGCGCCCTTTGCGTCAATCAAAAGCGGGGCGAAGGACATTGAAATGCGCTTGAACGACGAAAAGCGCCAAGCGATCAAAGTGGGTGATACCGTTCGTTTTACGAATACGGAAACGGGGGAAGCTTTGCTTTGCATTGTGCTTGCCCGTCACGAATATCCAACCTTTGCAGGGCTTTATGCGGCTTTTGATAAAACTCGCTTGGGGTATAGGGAAGGCGAAACGGCGAAGCCCGAAGATATGTCGCAATATTATCCCGAAGACGAGATCGCAAAAAACGGCGTTGTTGGGCTGGAAATTTGCCTTATGGCGAAGGTTTGGAACGGGCTTTTGGTGGATTACGGAATTTGCCCAACTTGTTTCGACCGTGAGAATAACGGTGCGGTCTATGGGGACGTTTCCGATATGCTTATTTATAAAGACAATGATATTGAATGCTTATTTGTTGCAAAACCGCGCGCAAGGGGGCATATTATCATTTCGACGATAGAGCATTATAAGGATGCGAGTGAGCTTCCTGGAAATCTTTGCTGTAAAGTATTTGTTTTCGCGAAGCGTTTGATGGGCATTTTGAAAAGAGAATTGCCGTGCGAAAGCGTTTATTTGTGTTCGATGTGCGATGGACCGATGAATCATTTTCACGTGCAACTGATTCCACGCTATGCGGAAGAAAAACGCGGCTCGACAAACTTTGTCAAACCGCGCGGCGAGTACATCAGAGATGAGAAATTGTTAGAGAGAATAAAAAGGTTGTTGAAAGAATAAAAAACGGCTGTCCGTTATGGATAGCCGTTTTTGTTTTTATTTTGTTAAATCCCATTCGATCGGAGAAATGCCTTTGCTTTGCAAATAATCGTTGGTTTTTGAGAAAGGCTTGCTCCCGAAAAATCCGTTGTAAGCGGACAAGGGGGAAGGGTGAACACTTTCGATGATACAATGTTTTTTCTCGTCGATTAAACTCTTTTTGCTGCGCGCGTTGCCGCCCCAAAGAATAAACACAACGCTTTCCTTTTGGTCGGAAATGAGTTTAATAACGCTGTCGGTGAACCACGCCCAGCCGCATTTGGAATGGGAGTTCGCTTGGTGTGCTCGAACGGACAGGGAAGTGTTGAGCAAGAGTACCCCTTCGTTTGCCCACTTGGTCAAATCCCCGCAAGCAGGTCGGGGGCAACCGATGTCCGATTGCAACTCCTTAAAAATGTTTTCCAGGGACGGCGGGTTAGGAATTCCCTTTTGCACGGAAAAACAAAGCCCGTGCGCTTGTCCTTCGCCGTGGTAGGGGTCTTGCCCAAGCAAAACGACCTTTACCTTTTCAAATGGCGTAAAGCGGAAGCAGTTATACAAATCATACATATCAGGGTAAACGGTATGCGTTTTGTATTCCTGCAATAAAAATTGACGAATTTTTTGGTAGCGTTCGTCCGCAAACAATGGTGCAAGCCGTTCGTTCCAAGTTCCTAAATCAACCATAGTCTTTCCTATCTATTAGAGTTCTTCAAAGAATACGGGCAAAGCCGCTTTCAAGTTTTCAAGCGCTTTCGAGCGATTTTCAAAGTATTGTTCGGCGGTGTTGCCGCTACCTGCAACGTCGGAAATGGCTTTGATCAGGTAAACGGGCATTTCTGCATAATAGGACGCCTGCACAACAGCCGCGCCTTCCATATCTCGAATGTCCGCGCCAAGTTCTTCCGTCAACAAAAGATAATCGTCTTTGCTGTCGTTGAAACGATCGGCCGTACCAAGTTTCATTTTCGGGTAATTTGCCTTGAAATGGTTGGTGGAAAGGTAGTTTTCTTTATATTCGTCAAGCGTACCAATTTTCGTGCCGTTGATAGCGGTCAAATCGAAGTCAAACTGTACCGCTGCCGCAATTTGATATACTTGGCAAAGTTTCGTGTTTTGATTCAAACCGCCTGCAACGCCGAAGTTCAAAATCTTTTCTACGCCAAACTTGCTAACAAGCAACTGCGTACCGAGAGCGGCATTGACTTTACCAATCCCGCAAATGCAAAGAGCCACTTCTTTGCCGTACGCCATACCGACGTGTACGACCTTGCCGCTTACGGTCAAGGACCGTTGTACTTTCATGTTATCCAACAAAATATCTGCTTCGCTTTGCATAGCGATAACTGCGCCTATCATTTTTTGCACTAACTCCTATTTAAATGATTATATGCCCATTTTATCAAATATTCCACTCTTTTGCAATCGCTTGAACGGGGAAAGTGAAAAATACTTCTTGATTTTTCTCAAAAAGTGTGATAAAATAAGAAAAATTTGGAAGGACGGGTAGGCTTATGAATAGAGCGGAACAAGCAAGAGAATATTTCAAGCAAGGGTATGCTTGCTCGCAGGCGGTAGCGATGGCGTTTGCGGATGATGCAGAGGTGGATATCGCCACTTTGCAAAAGATGATGTTGCCGTTTGGTGGCGGGCTTGGGCGGTTACGCTTGACTTGCGGTGCGGTCAGCGGTATGGCGGCGGCGTACGGTATGCTTGCTTGCAAAGCGGAAAATAGCCCTGAAAATAAAAAGGATACTTATGCGGACGTGCAGAGACTTTGTGCGAAGTTTACGGCGGAAAACGGCAGCCTGATTTGCGCAGACCTTTTGTCGGGACAAAACCTTTCGGTTACAGTCGGCGGAGTTGCCGAACCGCGCACCAGCGAATACTACAAAAAGCGTCCCTGCGCAGAACTTGTTTACCACGCCGCGCAAATCTTAGAAGACGAATTAAAAGCAAAAGGCATAATTAAATAAGCAAAAGAAAAACCGCAAGCATGTTGCTTGCGGTTTGTTTTTTTATTTGCTGCTCTTGGAAACGTTGAAGTAGTATTCTACAACGTCGCCGTCTTGCATTACGTATTCCTTACCTTCGCAGCGGACTTTCCCTTTTTCCTTTGCTGCTGCAATCGAACCAAGTGTCACATGGATTTCCCAGTCAACAACATCAGCGCGGATGAAGCCTTTTTCGAAGTCGGTATGGATTATTCCTCCCGCTTGGGGGGCATACGTGCCGTTGACAATCGTCCAAGCACGCGTTTCCTTATCGTCTGCCGTCAGGTAAGA
>JAZOLF010000145.1:0-6994 GCA_045652785.1 Candidatus Scatosoma sp.
CGCCTTCGCAGGGTTGGCGCAAACGCTTTCGATTACGGTGGAACAACTCGGGTTAAAAATCGGGATGCTGTGCGGTGTAATCTTCCCTGCGCTTGCCGTTTTAGTGTTCGCGCTGCATATCCGCGCACATAAAAAAGAGAGCCGTTTGCTCTCTCAAAGTTAAGAAAAGTTGGTCCTTCCCATAAGGGAAGGATTTTTTTTACAAAGTTGTTTAAAATGTTTGACTTATTCGTTTTCGTGTGCTATGATTGTAATAATTATTTTAAAAATAAATTGACGCATACACGCGCTATCGAAAAAGCGAATTAATAAAACCGCAAAAAAATCACCCGTTGAGCGGTACAAAAGAGAAAAATTCGACGGCGCAAAGGAGCGAAAAAATTATGGAACTGACGATCACGAAAACGCAAAATCCGAAGACGATGCCACCTGAAAGCGAGTTGGGCTTTGGCAAGCATTTCACCGACCATATGTTGGTTGTGGAGTGGGAAAGCGAAAAGGGTTGGTACGACGCAAAAATCGTCCCCTTTGGCAGAATTGACCTGCATCCTGCATCCACCGTTTTGCACTACGGTGCGGAGATTTTTGAAGGGTTGAAAGCGTATCGCAGAGAAGACGGCGGCGTGCAGTTGTTCCGTCCGATGGAAAATGTGAAGAGAATGAACTGCTCGGCGGAGCGTATGAGTTTGCCAACGATGGACGAAGAAACGATGCTCGGGCTCATTGAAACGTTTGTAAAACTCGAAGAACGTTTCGTTCCGAAGTCCTTTGGTACTTCATTGTATCTCCGTCCGTTCCTGTTTGGCAACGATGAATGTTTGGGTGTTCATGCTGTACACCGCGCAACCTTTATGTTGATTGCATCTCCAAGCGGCAGTTATTACAAAGAAGGGATTAATCCCGTAGGGATTATGATTGAAAGCGAAGACGTGCGTACCGTCCGTGGCGGCACGGGATACGCAAAGTGCGGCGGCAACTATGCGGCGAGTACCCGCGCTGGCGAAAGAGCGGCAAAGAAAGGCTATTCGCAAGTGCTTTGGCTGGACGGCGTAGAACGCAAATACATCGAAGAAGTAGGCGCGATGAACGTTATGTTCAAGATCGGGGGCAAGGTAATCACCCCGAAGTTGACAGGCTCGATTTTGCCTGGCATCACACGTAAAAGTTGTATCGAAGTTTTGCAAAACGCGGGCTACGAAGTAGAAGAGCGCCTGTTCTCGCTGGACGAACTGGTGGCGGCGCTGGAAAGCGGCGCGCTGGAAGAAGCGTGGGGTACGGGTACTGCGGCGGTAGTTTCCCCCATCGGAAAACTGGCGATCGGCGACAAGGAATACGTTGTCGGCGGCGGAGAAATCGGGGCGACGACCAAGTATTTGTACGACACGCTGACGGGTATTCAATGGGGTAAAATTCCCGATACGTTTGGCTGGGTATGCAAATTATAAGATTTTTGCAAAGAAAGTTATAAAAGGCACTTTTATAATTTGACAAACGGATAAAAAGTTGATAGAATAAATACAATCTTACTTTTGGCGCTTGGAAATTACGTTCCGACAAGCCAAAAAACATAAAGGCGTTGATGGGAAATAGAAAATCGCAAAGTTGCGCTTTCAGAGAGTCGGCGGTTGGTGTAAGCCGATACCACTTGCGAAGAATAGCTCATCCCGTAGCCGCCAAGAGAACGGCGCTTGCCGCAGGCAAGGCTTAGTAGATTTGGTCGGGTTTCTCCCGTAATAGAGAAAAAGGAGTGGGCGTTCGGTAGGAAAGCCGACGTCAAAAAGAGTGGTACCGCGGAGTGAACTTCGTCTCTTTGGATAAGCGCAATTTGTTGCGCCTATTTGAAGAGACGTTTTTTGTTTACAAAGGGATATTGTAGAAAGGATTTATGATGAAAAACAGCAAAAAATACCAAAAACAATACTTTTTGCCTAAGGGTGTGACGATGGACTGGATGCAAAAAACCGCCATCGAAAAGCCGCCCGTCTGGTGCAGCGTGGATTTGCGCGACGGGAACCAAGCATTGATTGTGCCGATGAGTTTGGAAGAAAAATTGCGGTTCTTTGAATTGCTTTGCAAGGTCGGTTTTAAGGAAATCGAAGTCGGTTTCCCCGCCGCAAGTGAAACGGAATACGCATTTTGCCGTGCGCTCATTGAGCGCAACTTGATCCCTGATGACGTGACGATCCAGGTGCTTACGCAGGCGCGCGAACACATTATCGCCAAGACCTTTGATGCCATTCAGGGCGCAAAGAAAGCCATCGTGCACGTGTACAACTCCACGTCGAAGGCGCAGCGCGAACAGGTGTTCAAAAAGGAAAAGGATGCGATCAAAGATATTGCCGTTTTTGGCGCAACGCTTTGCAAAAAGTACTGCGACCAAGCGGCAGGGGACATTACGCTCGAATACTCCCCTGAAAGTTTTACGGGTACGGAGCCCGAATTCGCGTTGGAAGTATGCAACGCCGTGCTTGATATTTGGCAGCCTACCCCTGAGAAGAAAGCGATTATCAACTTGCCTGTGACGGTGGCGCATTCGATGCCCCACGTCTATGCGGCGCAGGTCGAATATATGGACAAGAACTTGCATTACCGCGACGGCGTCGTCATCTCACTCCACCCGCACAACGACCGCGGAACGGGGATTGCCGATACCGAAATGGGCTTGCTCGCTGGCGGCGACCGCGTGGAAGGTACCCTGTTTGGCAACGGCGAACGGACGGGCAACGTCGATATCATCACGCTGGCGCTGAATATGTATTCGCAAGGGGTAGATCCGTTGCTGGATTTTTCCGACCTTCCTGCGATTACGAAAGTCTATGAAGAAGTGACCAGAATGCGTGTTCCTGCCCGTCAACCGTATAGCGGCTCGTTGGTGTTTGCGGCATTCTCGGGTTCTCACCAGGACGCGATTGCAAAAGGAATGAAATACCGCGAAGAAACGGAAACGGACGTATGGAACGTTCCCTACCTGCCCATCGACCCTGCCGACGTCGGCAGAGTGTATGAAGCGGACGTAATCCGTATCAACTCGCAATCGGGCAAAGGCGGGATCGGTTACGTGCTGGAAACCCAGTTCAACCTGTCCTTGCCTGCGAAGTTCCGCGAAGTATTTGGCTACCACGTCAAGAGCATCTCCGACCACGCGCACCGCGAATTGTTGCCGCAGGAAATACGGGATATTTTTATGCAGGATTTTGTCAACGTGCAATCCCCGCTCTGTTTGGTACGTGCGGCGTTCGAAGCGGAACACGAGTTTGACGGCGTAGAGTACGGAGAAGACGTATGGGCGAAGTTGACGGTGTCCTACGGTGGAAAGGAAAAGACGGTGTCCGAAGAAGGGAACGGGCGTTTGGACGCGGCGTGCAACGCTTTGCGAAGAGTGCTCGACGAAACCTTTGCGGTGGAAAGTTATACCCAGCACGCGTTGGAAGAAAAGTCCACGGCAAAAGCGGCAGCGTACGTCAGCATCGTCAAAGACGGCGTGACCTACTGGGGCGCAGGGGTACACAGCGACATTATGACTTCGTCCTTGAATGCGTTGGTGTCCGCTGTCAACAAAATGCTTGCAAGCAAACAAAACGGCAAAAAGGAGTGATACAACACGATGAAATTAAAAGGTGCTGAAATTTTAGTAAAAACCTTGATTGAGCAAGGGGTAACCGACGTATTCGGGTATCCTGGCGGTCAAGTAATCAATATTTACGACGCGCTGTATAAGTATCAAGATGAAATCAACCACATTTTGACGGCGCACGAACAGGGCGCATCCCACGCGGCGGACGGGTATTCCCGTGCGACGGGGAAGGTCGGTGTTTGCTTGGCAACGTCCGGTCCCGGTGCAACCAACTTGGTGACGGGGATCGCAACGGCGATGCTCGACTCTATCCCTATGGTTGCTATTACGGGGAACGTACCTTGCTCGCTCATCGGTAAGGACAGTTTCCAAGAAATCGACATTACGGGTGTGACCATTCCCATCACGAAACATAACTTCTTCGTAAAGCGCGTGGAAGACTTGGCGGACACCATCCGCGAAGCGTTCGCGATCGCAAAATCGGGCAGACCTGGCCCCGTCTTGGTGGATATTCCCAAAGACGTGCAGTTGGCGTCCTATGATTATGAGCCCCAACCGATCGTGGAAAAAATCCCCCTTCCCAAAGTTTCCGAAGAAGAAATCGACAAAGCGGTGGCGTTGATTATGCAGGCGAAAAAGCCGTACATTTACGTAGGCGGCGGCGTTGCAGGGCTTGGTCTTGGCGATGAAGTGCTTGCGCTTGCCAACAAAATCGACGCGGTAATCGGCTGTTCGTTTATGGGGCTTTCGTCGGTGTCCGACGCCGACCCCCGTTTCTTAGGGATGCAAGGGATGCACGGACATTACGCGTCCAGCATGGCGCAAAATGAAAGCGATTTGATTTTGGGCGTAGGCGTTCGTTTCTCGGACAGAGCGACAGGCAACGTTTCCAAGTTCGCAAGAAATTGCAAGATTGTGCAACTTGATCCTGACTCGGCAGAAGTCAACAAAAACGTGCGCGTAGAACTTGGCTTAATCGGGGACGTGGAAGATGCGTTCAAGCGTATCGCCGCAAAGTGCGAACAGGCGGCGCATCCAAAATGGATGGCAAGGGTACAAGCCTTGAAAGCGGAAGAACTTGCAACGGAAAAAGAACTTGCGGAAAAGAACACGCAAAGCATCACGCCGAAACAAGTTTTCGACGTCATCAACCGCAACAAGACGGACGATACCGTGATCGCAACCGACGTTGGTCAGCATCAAATGTGGGCGGCGCAATATACTCAGCTCCGTCAGCCCCGCCGTTTCGTTTCCAGCGGCGGCTTGGGTACGATGGGCTTTGGTATGGGCGCGGCGATGGGCGCTTACGTGGCGACGGGCAACCCCACGATCTTGATTACAGGCGACGGCAGTTTCGGTATGAACTTGAACGAACTCGCAACGGCGGTTTCCTATAACATTCCCATCGTAATCGTGCTTTTAAACAACGGCGTTTTGGGGATGGTAAGACAATGGCAAACGTTGTTCTTCGGTAAGCGCTATTCGCAAACGGTTCTTTCCCGTCAAACGGACTTTGTGAAACTTGCAGAATCTTTCGGCGCGATCGGCGTGAAAGCGGAAACGCCCGAAGAGTTTGAACAGGCGTTCACGGCAGCGCAAAAAGCAGGCAGGCCGACCGTGATTGACGTGACCATCGGCAAGGACGAACTCGTATTGCCCATGTTGCCGCCGGGCGGCGCGATTGACGATATTATCGTCAAAATTGAAGAAAAATAAGGGGGAACGACAATGGAAAACAAATTCATTATTGCTGTGTACGTAGATAACCAGTTCGGTGTCCTGACCCGCGTCACGGGCTTGTTTACTCGTCGTGGTTTCAACATCGACTCCTTAACCGTAGGCGTGACCGAATGCCCTGAATATTCCCGTATCACGATCACGATGCACGGGGATGAATACGCGAAAGCGCAGGTAATCAACCAACTGAAAAAGTTGGTGAACGTCAAGAAAGTGGAAGTGCTTGAAAACGAAAGCACGAAACGGGAATTGATGCTCATTAAAGTACAGCACACGTCGGGTACGCGTACCGAAATTATGACGGCGGTGGACGTCTTCCGCGCGAAAGTTATTGACTATTCGCCGTCCGAAATGTGTATCGAAGTGACGGGTGATCCTCAAAAGATGGATGCGTTCGTAGCGTTGATGCAGCCGTTTGGTATTTTAGAAATGTGCCGCACGGGGATTGTAGCACTGGATCGGGGCGGCGTGACCCTTTTGAATAAATAACGCAAACCAAATCAAAACGAAAAATAAAAAAATTGTCTATAAAAAAGGAGAAAACTATTATGCGTAAGATTTACTATCAACAGGATTGCAACTTGGATAAACTCGCTGGCACAACTGTAGCGACTATCGGCTACGGTTCGCAAGGCCCCGCACCCGCGTTGAACTTGAAAGAATCGGGTGTAAAGGTTGTTGTAGGTTTGTACGAAGGCAGCAAAAGTTGGGCAAAGGCTGAAAAGCAAGGCTTGACCGTTATGACGGCGGCAGATGCGGCGAAAGCGGCTGATTTGATCATGATTTTGATCAACGACGAAAAGCAAGCAAAACTCTACAAAGAAAGCATCGAACCCAACCTTACCGAAGGTAAGACGCTTGCGTTTGCGCACGGCTTTAACATTCACTTTGGTTGCATCAAGCCCCCGAAGAACGTAAACGTTATCATGGTTGCACCTAAGGGGCCTGGCCACACCGTTCGTAGTGAATATCAGGTTGGTAAGGGCGTTCCTTGCTTGATCGCGGTAGAACAAGACGCAACGGGCGACGCGTTGGAAATCGGTTTGGCGTATGCACTCGGTATCGGCGGCGCAAGAGCGGGCGGTTTGGAAACGGACTTCCGCACCGAAACGGAAACGGACTTGTTCGGTGAACAAGCGGTACTTTGCGGCGGTGTTTGCGCGTTGATGCAAGCAGGTTTCGAAACCTTGACCGAAGCAGGCTACGATCCCAGAAACGCATACTTTGAATGTATCCACGAAATGAAACTCATCGTTGACTTGATTTATCAAAGCGGTTTCGAAGGGATGCGTTATTCCATCTCCAACACGGCGGAATACGGCGATTACATCACCGGTCCGAAGATTATCACCGAAGAAACGAAGAAGGCAATGAAGAAAGTTTTGAAAGACATTCAAGATGGTACGTTCGCAAAAGACTTCTTGCTTGATATGTCCGAAGCAGGTTCTCAGGTACACTTCAACGCGATGAGAAAGATTGCGTCCGAACATCCTTCCGAAGTGGTTGGTAAGGACATCCGTAAGTTGTATAGTTGGGCGGACGAAGAAAAGTTCATCAACAACTAAAAAAACGTCGGATTTGCGGCGCAATACGTCGTGGCGGTGCGCTCCATCTCCGTCGCGTACGTCATTGTACGCTCCCATGCACAGGTGCTCCCGCGCCTTGTCTTGCTTGCACCTGCGC
>JAZOLF010000146.1:0-15520 GCA_045652785.1 Candidatus Scatosoma sp.
TAAATATCCACACGACATTCTATGCCGCAGGCAAATTATTTGTCATAGGTAGAACCTGCGTTATTCATAAAGGCACGATACAGTTGTTCCGCCAAAATTACGCGCATCAACTGGTGCGGAAACGTCATATCAGAGAAAGAAAGTTTATAATCCGCCGCCGCTTTCACTCGCTGGGACAGCCCGCACGATGAACCTATTACAAACGTGATTTCTTTTCCGCTGTCCGTCAGTTTTTTTACTTTCACGGCAAGTTTTTCGCTGGAAAGTTTCTCACCTTCGACCGCCAACGCCATTACGTAGCCTTTGCAGGCACGCAAAATATCGTCTGCCTCCGATTCGGGATTTGCGCCTTCGGGCAATTCCTTAATCTCTACTTTTGCAAATCGGGAAATCCGTTTTACGTATTCCGCAACCGCATCACGATAGAAACTCTCTTTTATTTTTCCAACCACGACAAAATAAATCTTTTGCATATCACGCCCCAAAGAGTTTCGAAACCCATTCCATCGCACACAAAACCAGCCCCACAGACGAGCAAAGGAAGAAAAACCTTCTTCCGCTCTTATCCAAAGGCTGTTTCTCCTTTTTGGTCAAACCGACAATTAAATACGCCAACGTTCCCACGAGGCACACCGCCGAAAGTATCATAACGGGCAACATATCCGTTTGCCATGCAAACTTTTCCGCACAAATGATAAACGCATTGTTCAAAAAATGCGAAATTACCGTAGGTAAAATACTGCCACAACGAAGAACAATCAACGCAAAGGACGCACCGCACAGAAATTGATAAATCGTTTGCGTAGGATTACGATGGAATAACGAGAATATCGCACCGCAAATCATCGCAGCAGCCCAAGCAGGAAAGCCTTTCAATCCGCGCAAAAGTATCCCGCGAAAAACAATTTCTTCAAAAATTGCAGGAAGAACGGCAACAACCAGCAAAACCCCTACAAATCCAAAACCATCCAGCGACGGAATTTGCGGAATGGGCGCATGCAGCCCAAGTCTTTCCAGGATCAAAATAAACACAGAGTTCACGCTTGCCAAAGACAACAAGCCAAATTGCAATGCGATCGCCAGCACAAAATCGAAGGATTTGGGATTACCAACCAGCGTTTTTACCGAAGTTTTCGTACAAACAAAAAAAATAATCGCAACCAGCGCAAAGGAAATTTGCGAAAGCAAATATCCCACATATAAGTACCAGTCGTCCGCTTCACAACCTTCGTAAAACCAGCCGAAAATTGTCCCCAAAAGAGCAAAAACAAACGCCAAAACATACGGCACAAACGCCGCAAAAGAAAAGGCAAGCCCCGAAGACTTCTCTTCGGGATATTCGCGCAAAAACCCGCCAAGCATATTCGGTTGTTTTTTGTTCATCCTTTTCATACGCTTATTATAACAACTCCACCCGAAAAATGCAAGATAAAAAGCGGAAAAAAGAAATGAATTTCTTTCATCCGCTTAATTTTTCACGAAAGTTTTTAATAATCTTTGTTTCCAAGCGTGACACCTGCACTTGGCTAACGCCGATACTTTTTGCCACTTCACTTTGCGTCATATCCCGAAAATAGCGCAAAACGATAATTTTTCGTTCCCGTTCGGGCAGTTCATCTATCGCACCTTTGAGCAACAATCCGTCAATCATTTCATCTTGATTGTCCATTGCAGGTAAAGTTTCTATCAATTCCCGCTCCTTGCCGTCCTTGTATTCCGAACCAGCGTAGATAGATACAGGCATTCGCGACGAGCCAAGCACAAACACCGTTTCGCTCTCTTCCATACCAAAAAACTTCGCCACTTCGGACACTGGTGGCTGTTTCCCGTCTTCCTGTATCCGTTTTTCGATATACGCGTTCATTTCCTTTGCGGTTTGTTTTAAGGAGCGCGACACCTTTACCGAACCATCATCCCGCATAAACCGTTTTATTTCCCCAGCGATCATAGGCACAGCATAGGTAGAAAAACGAACCCCATAACTCTCATCAAAGCCGCTAACCGCCTTCAAAAATCCGAGCGACGCCAACTGAAACAAATCATCGTATTCAACGCCTTTATTCAAATACCGCTTGACGATACATTTTATCAAAGATACGTTTTCAGAAAGCAACCGCTCTTTCGCCTGTTCGTTCCCAGTTTTTGCAACACGAATCAGGCGCAACATCTCATCATAGGCCAACATGTTTTTGTTTTACATCCCCACCGCTTTTTGCATTGATACCCGCGTTCCTTTCCCCAAGCAACTTTCCACCTTAAAAAAGGTGCTAAACGTTTGCATCACGGTAAAGCCCATCCCAGAGCGTTCGTCGCTTTCCAGCGTAGTGAAAAAGGGCGTTATCGCTTCTTCTACATCTTCGATCCCGCAACCGTAATCGGTAATATCAATATGTAAAATCCCACCGTGCAGCGCTTTTTCAATCCTGCACTCGATTAAAATTTTCCCTTCGCCGCCCTTATAAGCGTGCACAATACAATTTGTCACTGCTTCAGAAACGGCTGTTTTTATATCCGATAAATCAGAAAAAGACGGATTGAGCGGTAAAGCAAACGCCGCAACTGCGCTTCGCGCAAAACTTTCATTTTCCGACATCGCCGCAAGTTCTAACTTCATATAGTTTTCCATTTCTAATTTCTCCTTCATTACAGTTTCGGGATGAGCGAATACACGCCGCTCATCGCTAAAATTTTGTCTGCCGAGCCGTTTGGATTTCGTATGTAAGCAGGAATGGAGTATCGCCTACATTTTTTATATCTACCAATCAAAAATCCTATTCCCGTCGAATCCATAAACCCGACGTTCGACAAATCAAAAGTCACTCTTCCTATATGCGCATATTCATCAATCGTAGCGTCCGCTATGCGACGGACGGAAGACGCGGCGTGTTCATCAAGTTCACCTTCCAAAAAAAAGGTAAGTTCCACACCACTAACTTGAAATGACAATTCCATAAACGTTCTCCTTTGGTGGACTGCCCTACGATTATATCGAATAAAAACGGCTTTTTTTTGCTATTTTTTGCACAAAAAAGACGGCTTTTGTCGAAAAAAAATCGGAAAAATAAGCAAAAAATACTTGACTTTCCGATGAAAATGTTATATTATATACAAGCGTTCGATAAATGAACAAAAATGCGGCTTGGGCCTTTAGCTCAGTTGGTTAGAGCTGCCGGCTCATAACCGGCTGGTCCTCGGTTCGAGTCCGGGAGGGCCCACCATACCCTTTCTGCGTCCTGTATTACATTTCTATATTGCCCAATAGCCCAGTTGGTTAGAGCGCCAGCCTGCCACGCTGGAGGTCGACGGTTCGAGCCCGTTTTGGGTCGCCAAAAAAGCACCGCAATTTAGCGGTGCTTTTTTATTATCCCATCAAAAAAAGGCCCGCTTTTCGCAGGCCCTTTCTTTATTTGCTATCAATACTGTCGTGCACAATGAAATTCAAGTGGTCACCAACACGTTCCAGGTTGGACACCAAGTTAATGAAGATGGTATTGTTTTCAGGACGGCATTTCCCTTGCGCCAAACGAAGAATATGCTCAGCAACCAAGTCTTTGCGCATTTCGTCAATCTGCTCTTCCATAGCATCGCTATCTGCAACCAAGCCATATTCGCCGTTCAAAACGATACTCTTCACCAAAACGTATTGCGATTTTAACAATTCGTGCATTTGCACCAACTTTTCGTTAATACCTTCCGAAAAATACAACCCATCGCGAACTTCCCGCTTGGTGTACTTCGCTAAGTTTTCCGCTAACTCAGATACACGGACAATATCCCCAACGTTGCTATGTAATGCGCTAACTTGCTTTTCGTCCAAAATACTCGTATTTTGGGCGGAAACTTTGACAAGATAATCGCTAATTTCTTCCCCCATAATTGCGATTGCTTCGTTGGAAGAAACCACCGTTTCAATCGCATCCATATCGCGGTTTATAAAGCCTTCAAATGCCGCTTTCAAACTTTCCATCGCCAAATCAGACATCGCAAAAGCATCCTTTTTCAGCAAGTCAAGTGCGACCGCCGGCGTACCGATAAAACGCTTGTCCATATAGGAAAGTTTCGACTTCTTTTCCGCCGCCACCTTCTTTTCGGGTACAAGAATTTCCGATGCCCTTACCAAAAGTTTCGTAAACGGCAAGAACAAAAGCGTACAGATTACGTTAAACGCCGTGTGGAACATTGCTATTTGTTGGGTAGGCGCAGAGAACCACGAATAGAACGTCGTTTCGTAGAAGTTCTGCCACACAAGCAGTATCACCATAAACAACATCGAACCGATGGTATTGAACAACAAGTGAATGATACTTGCTCTTCGCGCGTTCACGGAAGTTCCAGCCGACGAAAGCAACGCCGTCGTCGTCGAACCGATATTCGAACCCAAAATGATATAGAGCACGGCATTCGTCACGCCAACCAGTTCGCCCGTTTCCGAATAAACGCCGCCGAATACAAGCCCTGCACTTGCCATACCGATAATAATTGTCGTGACGGCGGAAGAAGATTGCATCAACGTGGTAAAAAGAATACCAAAAAGCAAAAGGATAAACGGATTTGTCATTTCAGACAAAAATTGAATAATTGCAGGGTTTTCCGACAAGGGATCCATCGTCGTCTTCATGACGTGCAGCCCCAAAAATACCATCCCGAGCCCCGCAATCGCCAAGCCACCGCACTTTACACGTTCACTTTTAGAGAACATTTCCATAAATACGCCGATCCCCAAAAGTAAAAGGAAAATGCTATTGATGGGCAACCCATCCAACGCCGCAATTTGCGCCGTGATTGTCGTACCGATATTCGCACCCATAATAATAGACGCCGCTTGATACAAGGTCATAATCCCTGCATTTACAAAACCGACGACCATAACCGTGGTTACGCCCGAACTTTGGATAATCGCCGTCACACCAGCACCCATACCAACGTTCACCATTTTTTTATCCGACGTTTTGTTAAAAAGCGCTTTTAAACCGTTCCCAAACAGTTTTTCCATATTGTCGCTCATTAACTTAAACCCGATTAAGAATGCGCCGACCCCAGCCAGGACCAAGGCTACAAGTTTAAAAATCTCTACCGGTTCCATAATTATCCCTCACCCCAATTTTAATGCGTTAAACTTTTTATCTCTATTATACCTACAATCGTATTATACAACATTATTTATCGTTTGTCATCTATATAGATGATAAAAATTAGAAAAAGTATGTTTTTGTGGTTTTTTTGACTATTTTATCATCTTTTTACAAAATTTTGTAGAAAACTTTATTTTTCTTTCGCCGTATATTTACAATTCCGCCAACCTATGATATAATATAAAAAACGTAAAATAAGAAGGACAATGATTATGATTTATTCAATTGAAAATGAGTTCCTGTACGTCAGCGTCGATAGCATGGGCGCACAGCCTGCATCCATCCGATCCAAAAAAACGGGCGTTGAATATCTTTGGCAAGGGGATAAAACGTACTGGGGTGGCAGAGCCTACAACCTTTTCCCGTTCATCGGAAGAATGTACGACGGCATCTACACCTATCGCGGCGAAACCTACGCCATCCGTTCCCACGGGTTGATTCGCTATTATGATTTAGTATTGACAAAACAAACGGAAACCGACTTGGTTTTCACCCTGACACACGAAAGCGCCGATGATATTTTATCGCAATATCCTTTCCGTTTTTCGTATTCCGTTCGTTTTTCGTTGGATAAAAACAAATTAACAGTTACGTACAGCGTACGTAATTTGGAAACGGAAGAAGACTTGATTTGCGCTTTTGGCGGGCATCCAGGCATCAACGTTCCTTTCGACGGCGGAACGTTTGATGATTATTGCATTGAGTTCGACAAGCCGATGCCTGCGATGCAACACCTTCTTTCCCCCAGCAAGTTTATGGACGGCAGCGTCACACCCTACTATTTGGAAGACGGAGTTCGCATCCGCTTAAAACACTCGTTATTTAACAACGACGCCCTGATTTTATCTTCCGATTGCACAACGGCAACATTGAAAAAAGTTGGTTCTGAAAAAGGGGTTGCAATTCACTACAAAGGCTTTCAATATTTTGCTTTGTGGCACGCCGTATGCACCGATGCCCCCTACCTTTGCTTAGAACCCTGGCAGGCCCTTTGCTCTACGGACGGTACGGTAGATGATTTGGAAGAAAAAGAAGATATGCTCCACGTCCCGCCCCAAGAAGAAAGCACCGCAAACTTTACATTAGAAATTATCGAATAACAAAAAAGAGAGCAACTGCTCTCTTTTTTATATCATAGGCGTTCCAACGATTACCGTCGTCACTTTGTCTTTATTGAAAACCAAATATGCGTACGATCCGCCCGCGTTTAGCGGGTACTTCATCATCCCTGGATTTATCATAGTGACGCCATCGCGTTCCGTGATACACGCCCGATGGGTATGGCCGTATAAAACAACATTGCAACCAAGTTGCTTTGCGCGCGCAAACAGTTGATCTTCCCCCATTTTCACCCCGTATCGATGACCATGGCAGCAAAGCGCCTTACTATCTTCGATTTCCAAAATCTCTTCATCCGGCAAAGAAAGGAAAAAATCACAGTTCCCGCGTACCGCATACGCTTTTTTAGGGTATTTAAAGTACAGTTCCTTAAAATCGTCAAACCCGTCTCCTAAATGGACAACGTAATCATTTTCATCGACGAGTCGTCTTAATTCGGAAATCGCGTCAACGCGACCATGGGTATCCGAAATTGCAAACAAAGTCTTCATTTTGCCACCTTTTCGCGCAAAATGCAGAGCGCGCGATAACGATGGGAAACCCCGTTCTTTTCTTCGGCAGTAGCCTGGCCGAATGATTTTTGCAAGTCATCGCTAAAAAAGATCGGATCATATCCAAAACCGCCGTCACCATCTTCGGAATGTAAAATTTTGCCGTGTGTCTTTCCCTCCGCAGTCAAAACTTTTCCGTCGGGATATACTAAGACAATGGATGAGCAAAAATACGCCGTTCGGTTTTCAATCCCTTGCATATTCTTCAAAAGGGTTTTGCGGTTGCTTTGATCATCGCCGTGCCAGCCGCAGTAGCGTGCGCTATACACCCCAGGTGCACCACCCAACGCATCAACGCAAAGTCCGCTATCATCTGCAAGAACGGGCAATCCGAGCGCCTTACACGCCGCCCCAGCCTTAATCAAGGCGTTTTCTTCAAATGTAGAACCTGTTTCTTCTACTTCCGCATCAAAACCCGCTTGACGCTGAGAAATGATATCATATTCGGAAAATATCTGCGCTATTTCACGCAATTTGTGCGCATTATTACTTGCAACAACCATCTTTTGCTTAATCATTTTTTATTCTCCTTACCCTAAAACTATTGAGTACCGCCAAAAGCATTACGCCGACGTCCGCAAAGACCGCCATCCAAAGCGGAAACCACGGAAACAACCCCAATACCATAAACGAAACTTTTGCGATAATCGAAAATACGATATTTTGCAATACGATATTACGCGTTTTTTTCGCCAAGCGAATGAGCGTAGTGACACCCGACAAAGTATCTTGAAGCAACACGACATCCGCGGCATCCACCGCAGCGGCACTACCAAGTGCGCCCATCGCCACAGCACAGTCCGCCACGACCATCACAGGAGCATCATTGATACCGTCGCCTACGTACAAAACCTTGCCTTCTTCTTTCAATCTTTCCGTCACGCCAACCTTCTCATTTGGCAACAAACCAGCCTTAAATGTGGACACGCCTATCATATTCGCTACTTTTTGCGCCCGCGCAGGGAAATCCCCAGTCAACATAACCGAAGAAATACCCGTTTCCTTCAAATCGGAGATTAAACCCTTGCTCTCTTCGCGAACTTTATCCCCGATCTCGACACAACCACAATATTTTCCGTCGTATGCGACGTACAAAACCGTGTCCGAGGAAAATCTTTCAATGACACTATAACCTTCTTCACGAAGAAATGCCGCCGTTCCAAAGACGGCTATTTTTCCTTCATAATAGCCTTTTAATCCCTTGCCCGCACATTCTTTCACATCGGTTGCACGCGTTTTTAATTCCACACACGAAAAAGCGTTTGCAATCGGATGAGAAGAATATTCTTCTAACGCCCTACAAATCGACAACAGTTCATCTTCTGCTATCCCTGCGGGATAGCAAGCAATCACAGAGAAATCCCCTTTCGTAAGCGTGCCTGTCTTATCTAAAGCGGCAATTTTTACTTGCGATACCGTTTCTAAGGCAGCAGCATTCTTAACCAAAATCCCACGCTTGGCGCAACTGCCGATCCCCGAAAAATAGGTAAGCGGTACAGAGATTACTAACGCGCACGGGCACGAAATTACCAAGAACGTCAAGGCGGATTTTATCCACTCTTTCCCATTGACAAAAGCATATGAGCCGTTCGCAATCCCCAAAACAATCGGCGGGAACAGCGCAATGCATATCGCCAACATACAAACAATGGGCGTATATACTCTTGAAAACTTCGAAATAAACTTTTCAGGCGTCGCCTTTTTATCCATACAGTTTTCAACCATATCCAAAATTTTCGCGACGGCGCTGTTTTCATAGGCACGAACAACCTGCGCCATAAACGCATCCCCAGCATTGATAGAGCCAGCCAGTAATTCATCGCCAACTTTCTTAGCGGACAAAGCACTTTCCCCTGTCAAAGATTTTGTATCTAAAGTTGCCAACGTAGAGAGCAACGTGCAATCACAGGGGATTTTATCCCCCGTCTTAACCAAAAGCCGATCGCCTACGATTAGTTCTTCTGGTGCAACCGTTTCCGCACCACCAGGAATTAAACGAGTAGCGTTTTCCGCTTTCAATTCTACAAGCCTTGCAACCGATTTTCTCGATGCGCCAACCGCCACGGCTTGCAGCGTTTCGCCGATCTGGTACAAAAGCATTACCATCACGCCTTCTGCATATTCTTGTAAGCAAAACGCACCGATGGATGCAACCGTCATCAAAAAGTTTTCATCAAAGAATCTACCCTTCGCAACATTTTTAGCGGTAGAAATGAGTACAGGATACCCGACCACTATGTACGCAATGCCGTATAAAATATAGGCAAAAAAATCTTTCATTGCGGACATGCCCCATACTTTCAGGGCTGCGCCGCAGGCAAAGAGCGCCACTGAAGCCGCAATCCGTAGCCACGACAAGAAATGTGAACTTTTCGCGGGTATATCACCAGCGAGCACTTTCACGTCATCGAAATTGTTGATCGCATCCACTACGCGGTTATACGTTTCATCGGTTGCATAAGTAAGCGACACTTTTGCCGTATGCAACGAAATCGATACGCTCTCCACACCGTCGATTGCCGATATAATGTCTTCCAACTTTGTGGCGCACGCCGAACAGTCAAGCCCCGTTATACGAATGATTGCTTTCATAACGCACCCCCACATCCGCCGTGTTGCAAACCCATTTGTATAATACTGCTTACATGTTCATCCGCCAAAGCGTAATATACGTTTTGACCATCACGTCTTGCGCGCAACACGCGGTTATCTTTTAATATACGCAACTGGTGGCTGACGGCACTTTGCGTGCCGCCAACGATTTTCAAAATATCACATACACATTTTTCGCCATTGAGTAAAGATAATACAATTTTTAACCGCGAAGGCTCACTCAACATACGAAATACATCGCATATTTGCGTTATTTTTTCTTCCGTTTGTATTGCTATTGCTTGTTTGTTCATCATGCACCTATACTTTAATATATGAATAACTGTTCATATTATAATATACTTTTTAAAAAAAGTCAATAGCATACAACAAAAAAATCGGCAAAAATGCCGACTTTTTTCTTTTTTACAAGGAAAATCCTGAAAGGAATTCCATTTCATTTAAATACGACAGCCTACCTTCCAAATGGAAGATTATTCGCTTTGCAACCAGTTGTTGTCGCGCGCAAGAAAATGCCTTGTTTTTGGCAGTGATACCATATTTCATATCCCCGACAATCGGACAGCCGATATAGGCAAGGTGAGCACGAATTTGATGAGTTTTCCCTGTGTGTAATACCACTTCCAACAGCGAAGTTTCCCCGCGATTTTCAAGCAACTTATATTCCGTGATGATTTTTTCCGCCCCCGAAATCGGCTTAGAATAAATCTTCACCAAAGACCTGTCCCCGTCTTTTCTCAAATAATCGGTTAAAACTGCGCTCTCCGTTTCAGGCACGCCGAAACACAAAGCGTGATATACTTTGTCAATGGTTCTATGCTTAAACGCCGCAAGCAACTCGCTTTCCGTCGCCGCTGTTTTTGCAAACACCAACAATCCTTTTGTATTTCGATCCAAGCGGTGAATGAAATAGTACTCCCCTTTGCGTTCAAGAGCAGCAAACAACGCTTCGGAGTTGACCCCGTCTTCTTTATCGACCACCAAAACGTTATCGTCTTCGTACAAACAGGAAAAAGCCGTTTTTTCTTCCTGTTTTTTGGTCAAATAGTAAGAAACGACGTCGCCTGCAAATACAGGAACATCTTTATCCACGCGCTTGCCGTTTACTTTAATGTCACGGTTCTTTAAGAGCGTATTAAAATAAAAGGATGCCTGCGCGTACGCATTATCCGTAAATTCTCTTAAACTTTGTCGTTTGTCAACCGTCAATTCTAACATAGCACACTCCAAAGAAAAACCGCCGCTTTTCAAAAGCGGCGGTGATTTGCATTATTCACTAATCTCTTTGTTTTTCTTGTCCTTTTTCTTTGCGTTTGCTTCCACGTCTTCCAACGTTTCGTCGGAAGGCTTAATCAAAAGCACAATAACAATCAAGATAAGCATCAAGCCTGCAACGCCGAACAAAACAACAGATACGATATTATTTTTCAACCATTCGGTTTCACCAGGCAATACGTCGTCTTCCGCTTCCACGGTCACCAACTTATAACCGCAAGCCTTCAAGGATGCAATTTGGTCGTCCGTATATACCGCGAATACGAAATATGCGTCATTTTCATTTACCGCAACAAACGATTGATTGTCGGGATTCCAGTGATATACATTGTTCTTCTTGTATTCGTCCGCGTGATTTTCTTCGGTAATCTTGCTGTTGTATTCTTCAATTTCCACGAAGATAGATGCTTTTGATTTGATTAAATCTGCTTTTTCCGCAGCGCTCATACCAAGTCTATCCGCAAGCAAGCCAACGTAGATATCCAAGTATGCATCTACATAATCGGTAATCTTTGCATAATCCGATGCACTCATGTCATCCCAAGCATCTTGGATCGCTTGATAGGTGATTGCCGTAATGGTCGAGTTCGCCAATCTACTATCGGGGAACAATTTTGTAAACTTATCGAAATCAATGCGATAGAGTTTGCTTTCCACCTTCGCGGTAGATGCGTTATCACCCAAAACATTCAAATCAAAGTTGTTAAACGTTTCGCCAACCGCTACGGAATCTTTTCTATCCGTATCCTTGGTTGCATTGTCTTCGATGGAGAGCGATGTGGTAGGGATTTCAAATTCAAAGTAAGGAATTTCTTCAATTTCCCAAACGTTGGAAGAAGTCACGCTTACCAACTCGCCGTCCTCATTGTAGTACATCATGGAGTTACCAGCCTTGTCAACTGCGAACACCTTGAATTGATACTTGCCAGACTTTGCAACAGGGAATTGCAAGTTCGAGTAAGACAACGAAGAACGGGTCGATGCCGACGAACTGTTATCGGACTTATAACTGATTGTAAACTTCAAGTTGGTGTAAGCGCCGTTATCAGCGATCATACCCACCATAGAAGGAAGATAGAAGTTGGTCTTGCTGCCAGCCTTCAAGCCTTCCGCAGCATCCTTTACCAATTTTTTATAAGCGTCAATGATACCGTTAGGATCTTGCAAAACGTTTTTACCCGTTTTAAGTTCATTGTCATCGTTATCCCGATCTGCTACTGCGGTCAGGAAAGTATAGGTAGCGCCTTCGGTGTTTCTATCAAGAATAATATATTCCTTACCGTCCTTTTCTGCAACCGTGTTAGCATACCAAGCAAGGTCATATTCTACTTTCGTATCACCCTTGTAGTATTCGTCGGAAAGGTAGAAACGAACGGAAAGATATTCTTTCCCTTCTTCCGCCCAAACGGAAGTAAGTTCGCCATCCTTTTCATACTGCGTATCATAGAAATAGGTCGTGGAATAGGAAGTAGAAATATCCTTATATTCCAAATCCGCACCAGGTTTGTATTGCGCGTATTCGATCTTCTTTTGAACGGTCTTCGCCAAAACGTCCACATAGTCGAAGTCAAGCGCAAACGCCGTGCCGAGCATCATAGAAGAGATTTCATCGTTTACAACCAAAACGGGTTTTGCGGTATCAACGATTTGACCATCTACCAATGCAAAACTTTGATAGTTGAGTTCCATCAAGGAAATCGTCGTTTCTGGTTCCGCTGCGTCTTCGCTTGCTTTTGCAGGGAGTTCCGCAACAATCTTAAACGGAGTAAGCGGCGTCGTTGCCGTTGAAGATGCATATTCACCGTAAGCCGCACCCA
Organism: Candidatus Scatosoma sp.; assembly: GCA_045652785.1. Classification (GTDB taxonomy): domain Bacteria; phylum Bacillota; class Clostridia; order Christensenellales; family Borkfalkiaceae; genus Scatosoma. Next base: position 12,508 of record JAZOLF010000146.1, read on the forward strand.
CGTTCGTGAATTGCCCTACCGTTTTTGCATTCGTTGCTTCCATGGTATCGTTTACATATACATTGAACGCACCGATTTCGGTAATATTCTTTTGATCGATAGTGACGGTGATAACGTTATTGTCCGCTACGTTTACAACATGATTGCCTGCTACGGGATCTGCATCATTTACGGATGCATATACCGTACCGTTTACGTTGGTGAAAACAAGTTTGTTTACAGCCTTGTTGTCTTCGTTTGCCAGTGCCGCCGCCGTTTCCAAGTTTACGGTAACGCTGTTGAAATTCAAATCAGCAAACCGCAACTTAAAGTTCAAATACTCTACGTTCGTATCTTCCTTGCCCGTGAACCACTTCCACGCCAAGTCGCGTTGGGAAAGGGTAATCGAACCCTTGTTTTGCAAAGAGAACGCAACGTTCGCGCCAGCGGTATCAATCTTTGCCGTGCCGGAACTTGCGCTAAATACGTTCGTCGCGGAATATTTTGCCTGAGCGGTCGTTTCGTCCGCAAAAGCAGCAATCGCGCCACCGCACATAGCGGCCGCGCCAAGCAAAGATGCAAGCGTAAGAGTTAAAAATCTTCTTTTTTGGTGTTTCATTAAAAATGCCTCTCGTATCATGGTGGTTTAATTTAGGGTACCCCTAATATAAACCGTACTATTCTATTTTACACCCTATTGCGCGTTTTGTCAAACGCATTGTATAGGGTATTTTTTGTTTTTTTACCTTTTTTAGCGGATTTCTGCCACCGCGGACATATCAAACGCCTTCCAAGGAGTTTCATCTTCGGGGGGACATACCATAAATTTCATTCTTTCTTTCGTAATGGGATGCAAGAAAGAAAGGGAATACGCCCAAAGAGCCAACTTGCCCTTTTGCGCCAAAGGTCCACCATAACGCATATCCCCGAAGATGGGATGGGAAACACCTGCCATCTGCACGCGGATTTGATGCGTTCTGCCTGTATGCAAGCGAACTTCCGCAAGGGTATATTTACTCTTGACTTCCAAAACCTTGTAATCCAGTTTCGCAAGTTTTGCTCCGTCTTCCGTTTCCGTGCAGATATACACCATATTGTTGACAGTGTTCTTCTTCAGGTAATTTACGAGCGTGCCGCGTTCTTCGTTGATTGCGCCGCAAAGTACGGTGAGATACTTCTTTTCAAACTCACCGCTTTGCAAACCATCGGTCAAACGAGCCGCAGCCTTGCTGGTTTTCGCGTACACCATCACGCCGCCCGTGGGTCTATCCAAACGATGCACCAACCCAACATAAACGTTACCTGGCTTATTATAGCGAATTTTGATGTATTCTTTTACCATATCGAGCAAGTTGCTGTCCCTGCTTTCATCGGGGCAACAAGCCACCATTTGGGGCTTTAAAACCACGATAATATGGTTGTCTTCGTACAAAATGTTAAATGCAGGCGTATATTCGCCTTGTTCATTTTTCGTCGTTTCAATTACTTCCGTCATTGATAAATATACCTCCTGCGCCACAGGGAAGAGAAATTCCTTCTTCCGTTTGAATACCTACTTCGTAGGCTTCCGCTTTTCCAGGGAACCCTTTCATTGTAAGCGTTAAAATATTTTTGAGTACCATCGGTTGCAAGCCCGTTGTATAACTGTTGATAAGTACAAACAAAGGATTATCCGACAAGACCTGCGTACAAGTTTGCACAAAGGAATAAAGGTCGTCTTCAATCTTCCACATTTCGCCATTCGGCCCCCTGCCGTAGGACGGGGGATCCATAATGATGGCATCGTATTTGTTGCCACGTCGAATTTCGCGTTGAACAAACTTCAAGCAGTCGTCAATGATATAGCGAATACCTGTATTGATGCCCGAAAGACGAGCATTTTCACCCGCGCGTTCCACCATCCCTTTTGCTGCATCTACGTGCGTGACCTGCGCACCCGCCTTCGCGCAAGCGACCGTCGCGCCACCCGTGTACGCAAACAAATTTAATACTTTAATCGGTCTGCCAGCATTCTTAATAAGATCCGTCATACGCTCCCAGTTTACCGCTTGCTCAGGGAAGAGCCCCGTGTGTTTAAAGCCCATCGGTTTAATCTTGAAAGCAATATCCAGTTTGTCGTAAGAAATATTCCATTCTTCGGGCATAGGCTTTAAGTATTTCCAACCGCCGCCACCCTTTTCGCTACGCTTATAATAAGCATTCAACTTGGGATAACTAAACAAGTCAAATTGCGCCGACCAAATCACCTGGGGATCGGGACGGAGTAAATATACGTCCTTCCAACGCTCCAACTTATATCCGTCGCCCGTGGCAATGATAGAATAATCTTTCCAGTTATCGCTAATTCTCATCCGCAAAAAACTCCTTTACCGCATAATGCGACATTATGACGAGTATATTATACAAAAACAGATGCTATTTGTAAAGTATTTCAAGAGCATTCTAAAAGAAATTCACAATAGAAATCAGCAGTTTTTTTGAAAAAAGCAAAAATAACGAAAAAAGTTTTAATTTTTTTTGATTTTTGCTTGAAAAATAGTTGACAAACCCCTATTTTTTTAGTAATATAAGTAAGCTCTTTGCGAGAGAGTGCAAAGATCCCATATCGCGGGGTGGAGCAGCTAGGTAGCTCGTCGGGCTCATAACCCGAAGGTCGCAAGTTCGAATCCTGCCCCCGCAACCAAAATGGCGGCGTAGCTCAGTTGGTCAGAGCGACCGGTTCATACCCGGTAGGTCATAAGTTCGAATCTCATCGCCGCTACCATTTAAAAACAACGCGGAAACGCGTTTACATATATGGCCCGTTGGTCAAGCGGTTAAGACACCACCCTTTCACGGTGGTAACATGGGTTCGAGTCCCGTACGGGTCACCAGCAAAACGCACACCTTAGATGGTGTGCGTTTTTGCTTGGCGCCCGTACGGATTGACTTGAACCCATCGGTTCGCGCGAGTGAGCGTAAGCGAACGCTGCTCTCCGAGAGGGCTCCGCTTGCGGAGTATCGGAGATACCCGTACGGGTCACCAGCATTAGGC
>JAZOLF010000147.1:0-13865 GCA_045652785.1 Candidatus Scatosoma sp.
TTCTGTCTTGTACATTCTTCTTTCTATGTACCGTTTCCAAGAATACCAAAAACCACTTTTTCGCATCGGAATACAGGTTTTTATCGTAATAGATACCCCCTATCGCATATTGACAAGATTCATCGTGCGATGCTCGCTTGAACGTTTCAAGCGCCTTATCGATGCTTTTTGCAACACCCCAACCGTTGAAGTAGGCACGCCCCAAAGCATAAATCCCAACCGCATCGTTCAAATCCGCGGATTTTTGGAAATATTCCACCGCTTTTTTCTCATCCTTTTTAACGCCTTTCCCGTTCATATACGCCCAGCCGACGTTGGATATCGCACGCGCATCGCCCATCTCCGCCGCTTTCAAATACAGCGCAAAAATATCTTCATCGGTGTAGGAATCATCCTTATCATAGAGCGCCGCCAAGTTATTGACCGACGCTTTATCGTTTCTATCTACCAAAATTTTGTAGAGTTCGACCGCTTTCGCAACGTCCTTTTTGCAAGCAAGCCCTTCGGCATAGTAGTACGCAAGTTGGAACAAAATCCCCCCTTCCGTAGAGCCATTTTCATATTGTTTTTTGACCATTTTGTACGCCTTGCGACGTTTGCCAAACTCGTGATAAAGCAACCTTGCATAAGAGCCGATTGCGAACTCATATCCCGTCTTCGCCATATCTTGATAAATTGCCATCGCTTCGCCGTTGCGATGGAGCGCTTCCAAGCAACGCGCCTGCGCACAAAGCGACCACGCAAACAAGTTGGTTTTGCGGTAATACGCCAGCGCCTTTTCATAATTGACGTCAACCGTATAGCCGTATTCGTAGTTTTTCGCCCAGTACGCATAGTATAAATGCGTTCCCTTCAAGGCGTACTTTTCAATCAATTCCAGCGCCTGTTTGTAGTTACCATCGTCCATCTCCGCCCAAACGAGTTGATCGAGCGCATTGACGTACCCTGCCTTGATCGAAGGTTTCAAGGATTTCATCGCCAACTTATTATCTACAGCGGTGGAGTCCTGATCACCCGCCTTCCGCACGCCGTAATGATAAATTTTGTACAGCGCAACGCGCGCGACGTTGTTCCCTTTGTCCGCTTGGGCGTTCAAGAACGCCAAACTGTCTTCCCATTTGTAGGAAAAACCATATACACGATCCAAAGCATTTTCTATTTGCGCATAGATATCTTCTTTATCGATCAACTTGTAATAGGCATTCGACGGGGAGACCCCAAAGCCGTCCCGCATCATTTTATCACAAACAATTTTTTTGGATACCGAGCCGTAAAAACGCTGTAAATCCTTGCGGGCGGGGTTGGTGAAATGTTCCGTCGCTTGGTATTTTTTTACGAGCATTTTATAGTTCGCGTCGGCCTTTTTTTCTTGAACCCAGTAACAAAAATCTTCCCACGCATCGCTGTTTCCGATAAGCACAAGACCCACAAAGAACAGGATAATTGAGCCAAAAAACAAGGCAATCAACGCAGGTTCTTGCCAAAAATACGTGCTAAATCCGTCGATCAGCACGTACACGCTAACCCCGAAAGCGGGCAAGCAAAACAAACACAAAAAAAGACCGATTGTAAACATAAAACCACCTAATCAATTTTTATTTGTTCTATCATAACACACGCGAAACGTGTTGTCAATAGTCAAAACAAAAAACGGCGGTTCTAAAACCACCGTTTTTAATCGTATTTTTCAGGGGTTAAGCCTGCTCTTTTTTACACTTTTTTGCAATCATGCCGATGAGCATGAGCAACCCTTTTACCGCAAAATATGCAATCAAGGCGAAGACCACCGTAAGCACCCACATAATCAGGGTGTATAAGACTTGCCCCGCCCAGCCGATATTTTCCACAATCGCCAAACGGATGCTTTCCACGGGCGCCAAGTTACAACGCAACAAGTTATGGAAGTTTTCGTCGAAGAGATAAGACATCGCCGTTGCAACGACCGCATACCCGCCGTAGAATATGGAAATCACTTTCACGTCACGCTTGGTGTCCATTTCAAACTCTTTCATGGCTACCATCAAGAAGAAATAGAAACATACGTACAGATGGAAGGTGACGGTATGAAAACTGTCGAACGATTTAAAATATTGTTGGATATTCCCGTCGCTAAACACCACCGCAGGCATCACAAGCATAAAGAAAAACAAAGACGCGCCGCAGCAAAATGCAATGGTGTTCGCTATCTTTTTACGCTTGCCCGTGTAGAATGCGTGCAAGGGATACGCGTATAAAAACAAACTACAAAAATGGAAAGGCAGCGCATATTCATTATACTCTTCGCCTTGCATATTATAGCCCTGTTTCATGCCTTCAAAGATCAAAAGCACCACCGCCATAATTTGGAACGGTAAACGTCTAACGCTTTCGTTTTTGCCGCGTAACAGCCACGCCACGAAAATTGCCAACGCAATCAAGACAATAAAACTTGGAATAATCGTATTAAAATGCCCTTTTGTCCACATAGTTTTTACTCCTTTTGACGAAGATCGGGTTTAGAGCGTCGCCCCGAAGTCGGAAACGATTACTTGACCCGTAATCGCACGGGATTCGTCACTCGCCAGGAAGAGCAAAATATTCGCAACGTCGATGGGCATACAGGGGGAAACCGAAAGGTTCATATGCTTGTGCATTTGCCCCATCATGTTGGGATCAAGCGACTTGGGATCGGTGGTCATCGTCATAGGGGTTATGATCGTGCTGGGGTTCACCGAGTTGCAACGGATGCCCGTACCCGTGAAACGGAGTGCGGTATGCTTGGTCAAACCGATTACGGCAGCCTTACTCGTCACGTAGGACGCGCCGCCCGTACCGAATGCGCCTGCAACCGAATCCAAATTGATGATCGAACCCTTGTTCTTTTTCATCATTTCTTTTACAACCGCTCTCGTGCAATACAAACAGCCCTTCGTATTAATACCAAGTACCCATTCCAAATCTTCGTCCGTGCAGCAATCAATGGGTTTCAAGCCTGCTTCCAAAACGCCTGCGTTGTTGACAAGTACGTCCACGCCGCCATAGACTTCCACCACTTGCGCTACCATCTTTTCTACGTCTTCCACTTTTGAAACGTCGCAAGGAATAGGCAACACTTCCCCACCTGCCGCGCGAATCTTCGCCGCCACTTCTTCAAGTTGGGGTACACGTCTTGCGGTAATAACCACCTTCGCGCCTTCCTTTGCAAACAATTCCGCGGTAGCCGCGCCTACGCCCGAATTGCCACCCGTAATAATTGCTACTTTTCCATCTAAACGTCCCATTTTCATTTTCTCCTAAAATCAATTTTGTGTTGCGGTAAAAATTTCCTGTCTGCAACTAACACCATTATAGCACACCCACCAAAACTGTCAATACATTTTCAAAAAATAATATTTTTACAACAAAAAAGAGCGCAAACCGCTGTTCGGCTTACGCGCTTTCTTGGTACTCCCGCTGAGAATCGAACTCGGAATTGCCCCTTAGGAGTTCAAAGTCATTGTGAAAGTTTTGTAAAAAACGTTGATTTTCCTTAAGTTTGGGGCATTTTTATTAAAAATGCGAGGTTTTTTATATTAAAAATATCACTTTTCGTTACATAACTTTCGTATTGTTAAGTAACTTTTAAAATAAATTTATACCGATTTTATACCAGTTTTGATATTAAAAAAAAGGGAGCTTAATTGCTTCCTTTTTCTTTACTTTTTAAAATGGTAATTCTTCATCAATTTTTTCGTTAGGGTTATAATAGTACTCAATCGTTTTATCCGAACAGTCCGAAACAAGTTCGTTAGGCTCACGCAAAATTATAAATACTTGTTTGCCCATATCTTTAATTAAAGTCATTACAGTTTTTATTTGTTCTTCGCTTAATTTATTAAACACATCGCAAATATAAATAGGATAATCTTCACCATTTCGTTTCCTGCATATATCTTTAATTATACTATTTGCAATAATAAACTCAATTAAATTGACGTATGCTTCATTTTCGTCATTGTACTCATTCCCATTTACACCAATAAGTTGAAAAACCCACTCTTCATCAACTTCTTTAGGAATATTTATATATATTTTATCTCCATTTGCAAGCGTCATTGGAAAGTTTTGCTTTGCATAGTCGCTAATGTTTTCTACAACTTCTTTAGTCCAACAATTTATACAAAGCAAATATTCATATAAGTATTCTTCAAAACCTTTATAAAAGTCATTATCAAAAACTACCGATTCTTCATTGAGGTCGTAGCCTAGTAAATCTTCTAAATAAGTTTCATTTCTAAAGCCGTGACGCCTTTTATTTTTATCATAGGTTTTTTCATCTGCAAAATACGACCTTTTAAGCGTACTTATATATCCTTTTTTACCATTTTCAATACATTCTTCTTTGCAACACTCGACACGAATTGTGTATTTATCGTTAACCAAAACACTAACGTCACATTCGGTTAAATGGCACGTACATCTTCTTTCTTGCTTGTCAATTTTAAATAGGTTTAAGATATTATACAAAAAGTTGTTTCTATATAGCGAACCGTGATAAATTTCGTTATCTAAAACACAAATAATATTATCTTTTTTATCAAACTTTTCTTCAAAATCTTTGTCTAAATTTTTAATTTTAATTCTTTCTATTTTCATAATAATTCTATATATTTAAGCATTTCGCCGTCAATATAAAGTTTATAACCTTTATATCCAAAATATTCCGCACCTTCTTTTTCTTCAAAGCCAGAACCGCAATTACCTAAAATTATTAAAAATTCATTTTTGCTTAAAAGATCTTTAATTCTATTTAACTTACTTAAAATTAAACACAACGCATTAAGTTTGCTTTTATCACTTTCTTTGTTATTGATAAATCTTGTTTTATATTTGTTATAGCCTACAACAACTTTTAACGGACAATCTATGTATAGTAATTTTATAACTTCATCAAACCAATCTTTTCGATTGTTTTCGTGTTCAAATGCAATACGCAAATCCCATAAATGAGGATTCATATTTACTTCTTTACAAATATCTTCAATGCTCGATTTCAACTGCTCCCAACTTGACACGTCAAATCTATAATACTCATTACTAAAATCACTAGCAAACTTAGGAAAACACTTTTTGGGCATAAGTTCTTTATTAATATAATCGGTAAAATCATAATATCTTTCTTTAGATTCAACCCAATCGCCCTTATTTTCCACACCCTGTCTTATACAATCCATAAACTCATTATAGAAATTTATTGCATTTAATTCTTGTGTAGCCATCGCTCTTCTCCTTATTAAAAATTCAACATATTTCTTTCAACTATATTATCGATTCAGCATTCGTTTTCCATCCGAATTTTTAAAAGTTTTTTGAAAAAATTAAGATAATTTATTTTATCAATCAATAATGCAGTATCCGTCATATATAAAAAATAAACCAACCTTAATTTTAAGATGAGTTTAACATTTTGTTAGTACCAAAAATAGGACACTAATTCAAAATATAAATTTTTCATATTAACTTTTGATATCCGTTTAATAATATAAAAACTAGCCTTTTTCTAACTGAAAAAGGCTGGTTTTTGGTACTCCCGACGAGAATCGAACTCATAATTGCCCCTTAGGAGGGGGCTGTTATATCCATTTAACTACGAGAGCGGATGCTGTTTTATGCTTGTTATAAGACAGGCTTATACCCACCATAACCAAGCGTTTATATTATACACCTTTTTTTCAAAAAAAGCAATACTTTTCAAAACTTTTTCTTATTTTTCTCCACCAAATTGTTGCATTTACCCAAAAATCGTGCTATGATATTACCAGATTAAAAAACCTGATTAAATTAGGGCGTTTAATCGAATAAGGGAATTATCAGGAGAAAGTGTATGTCTTACGTACAAAGAGTGTTAGACGAATTGAAAGCAAAGAACCCCGGTGAAAATGAATTCCACCAAGCAGCAACGGAAATCCTGCTCACGTTAGAGCCCGTTATCAACGCCCATCCCGAATACGAAGCGGCGGCATTGTTGGAACGTTTTACCGAACCCGAAAGAACGATTTTGTTCCGCGTGCCCTGGGTTGATGACAACGGCAAAGTGCAAGTGAACAAAGGATAACGCGTAGAATTCAACAGCGCGATCGGTCCTTATAAGGGCGGCCTTCGTTTCCACCCTTCCGTAAACCTTTCGGTTATCAAATTCTTAGGTCTTGAACAAATTTTGAAAAACAGCCTTACAGGTTTGCCCATCGGCGGCGGCAAAGGCGGTTCTGACTTCAACCCCAAAGGAAAGAGTGATCGCGAAATTATGGCATTTTGCCAAAGTTTTATGAACGAACTCTACCGCCACATCGGCGCGGACACGGACGTTCCCGCGGGCGATATCGGTGTTGGCGCGCGTGAAGTTGGCTACCTGTTCGGACAATATAAACGCCTTTGTAACGAACACGTTGGCGTTTTGACGGGGCGCGGACTTTCCTACGGCGGCTCTCTCATCAGAAAGGAAGCAACGGGCTACGGCTTGGTTTATATGACCGCGGAAGCAATGCGTTTGCGCGGCGAAAGTTTCGAAGGTAAGACCACCATCGTTTCGGGCAGCGGCAACGTTGCTATCTACGCTTGCGAAAAGGCACAACCACTCGGTGCGAAAGTTGTGGCTATGTATGACTCCAACGGTTATATCTACGACCCCAACGGTATCCAACTCGACGTAATGAAACAAATTAAAGAAGTAGAACGCGCGCGTATTAAGGAATACGCAAACCGCGTTGCAGGCGCAACCTATACCGAAGGCTGCAAAGGCATCTGGACGATCCCTTGCGACGTTGCCCTGCCCTGCGCTACGCAAAACGAAATCGACGAAGAAAGCGCAAAAGCGTTGGTTGCAAACGGCGTGAAATACGTTGCGGAAGGCGCAAATATGCCTTCGACCTTGGCAGCGATTGCTACTTTCCAAGCGGCTGACGGCGTTGTATTCCTGCCCGCAAAAGCAGCGAACGCAGGCGGCGTTGCTACGTCCGCACTCGAAATGGCGCAATCTTCGGGTAGATTATACTGGTCGGCGGAAGAAGTTGATGCAAAACTTAAAAACATTATGATCAACATCTACCACAACATGGACAAGGCTGCAAAGAAATACGGCTACGAAGGTAACTACGTTATGGGCGCGAACATTGCTGGCTTTGAAAAAGTAGCGGAAGCGATGATGGCGCATGGCGTTGTTTAAGAAGACTGAAAAGAATATACGGGAGAGAGAATTCCATTTTAATTCCTCCTCGGGCAGTATGCCCACCTTATAAAGCGCTTTCTCCCTAAATCCTTTATATTCGGGAAGCCCCAGATCTGCGGATCTGGGGTTTCTTCCGTTTTAAGATTTTTGTCGCCGTAATCATGATCGCACATATCCACATTTTTACATATAACACAGGGGCAGGTATGCGTTCACTGCATCCCTGCCCCCTACTTTTTTTTGTAAAATTGTCTTAATAGAATACCGCTAAGGCTTGGTCAATGGGAAGACAGCGTTTCACCTCGCTTACTTCTAAAACAGGGCCTTTGCCTTTATAGACGTAATGCTTTTTGAGTTCGATCTTCGCCGTGATTTCCAACCAGTCACGCGTCTTCAAAGGCATCTTGATAGGCAACACACACGCCAAACCGCTAAACTCAATGTCGTCTTCGCAGCAGGTCATAATATGGCGGCCGATTACGATATTCCCTTCGGGCAAACGCGCATCCGTTGCAACAATGCCCTTGAAATGCACCGTCTTGCCGATATAGTCTTCCAAATTTTCCGTCAAATCGCGATAGAAATATGCGTAATCTTTATCTTCGATTACGATCACTTCCGCATTGACGTCGAAGGGCAACGGATCTTCGATATCATCAAAATCCGCTTTTCCGCTTACCCGTTCATACACAACGTCGCATCTGCGGGAGATCCCGCGTACCAACTTGTGGAGTGCCATCTTGTCCATTTCATCCGAATAGCGGTTGAATACTACGAGTTGCGCATTTTCGATTTTATCGAACACGAGTTGGCGCATATTCGCGTTAAAATTAAGTACCGTGCTCGCATCAAAAAACGCCATAAGTTGGTTGATCATCCAACCTTCGGGCATCGCTTTGAAAAATTCTTTCAACTGCCACATACCGTTGTATTCAACGAGTACGCGGGTTGCACCATACATTTCTTGCAAGGACGCCAGATTTTCTTCCGTCAAATCTTCGGGGCCGTTCAAATAGGAAATATGCACGTTTTGCACCTTGAAAAGGCTTTCATCGTACTCTTCTTCCCCTTCTTCCATCACCAAAAGCAACGTGCTTTCGCCCGTGTCAAAGCGTTGATCTTCCAACGTTTCTTGGATAAATTTCGTCTTGCCCGATTCTAAAAAGCCCAAAAATAAATATACGGGAGTTTCTGCGGGTGCCATTTTCTTCGCCATAATTTTTTTCCTTTCCTTATGCCTTAAAGATCTCTTTCAATTTTTCTTCGTTCAAGTTGCAACCGATGACGCAAAGTCTGCCCGTCACCCCTGCAACGCCCGTCCGAACGTCGGGCTCGCCTGGCACGTAGTCAAAATGCCACCATTCGTTTTCGCCTGCCACAATCCCTTTCGCGCGAAGTACCGTTCCGCAAGCGTGTTCGTCTTGGATTGCAAGCAACGCATTTTTGAGTTCTTCTTCCGTAAACTTATGCGTGGTTTCAAGCCCCCAACTGGTGAACACGTCGTCCGCGTGATGATCGTGATGATGGTGACAGCAACAATGGGGATCGGTGCATTCGTGCCCACCATGTCCGTGTTCATGTTCGCGATGGTGCTCGTGATGGTAATCGTGTTCGGGTTCATGATGATGCTCATGATGGCAACATTCCCCATCGTGGTCGTGTTCGTGGTGATGATTCTCGTGGTGACAACACTCCCCATCGTGATCGTGTTCGTGATGATGGTGATCGTGCGCGTGATGATGGTGATCGTGCGCGTGGTGATGATGCTCGTGCTCTTCTTCCAACGCATCGATATCCGCTTGCAAAGTGTTCTTGCGTTCAATCGCCGCAAGCAACGTTTTTCCATCCAGATCACTCCATTCCGTCGTGACAATGGTCGCCGCGAAGTTTCTTTCACGCAACAAATCCACCGCCGCATCCAACTTTTCCGCCGAGCACTTCGCCGTGTGCGACAGGACGATACAGCCCGCGTTTTCCACTTGGTCGCCAAAGAACTCGCCAAAGTTCTTCATATACATTTTGCATTTCGACGCGTCAACGACGGTACAAAAAGCGTTCAAAACCGCACCTTCTACACCTGCGCTTTCCACCGCCTTGATAACGTCGGAAAGTTTACCAACGCCCGACGGTTCAATGATAATTCTATCGGGAGCATATTGCGCCGCAACCTGTTTGAGCGCCTTTGCAAAATCGCCCACCAACGAGCAGCAGATACAACCCGAGTTCATTTCGGTAATATTCACACCTGCATCCTGCAAAAAGCCGCCGTCGATACCGATTTCGCCAAATTCGTTTTCTATCAAAACCACTTTTTCGCCCTTGTAGGCTTCTTGGAGCAACTTCTTAATGAGTGTGGTTTTCCCTGCGCCCAAAAATCCCGAAAAAATATCAATTTTCATTCGTTTACCCGTCCTTTTTTAAAATGCCCAGTTGCCGTCACGGAAAATTGCAACGCGCTTGCCGTCTTTGGTCACGCCCGTAATAGACATATCCTTCGTACCGATCATAAAATCGACGTGGATCATACTATCGTTGATACCTGCCGCCGTGCGTTCTTCCGCACTCATCTTATCAAAGCCCTTCAAACATTCGTTAAAGCCGTGACCAAGCGCCAAGTGGCAACTTGCGTTTTCGTCAAACAAGGTGTTAAAGTAGAGAATGCCCGATTTGCTGATGGGCGAATCATAAGGAATGAGCGCAACTTCGCCAAGCATCGCCGCACCGTCATCCATCGAAACCATCTTTTTGAGCAATTCTTCCCCTTGTTCTGCGTGCACTTCCACCACTCTGCCGTTTTCAAAGCGCATCGAGAAATTATCAATAATTTCGCCCATATAGGAAAGGGGCTTAGACGAATAGACAATACCTTCCGCCTTGCCTGCCATCGGGGTAGAGAACACTTCTTCCGTGGGAATGTTCGGGTTGAATTTTCTGCCGTTGAGTAATTCTTCCTGCCCGCCGCAGAACAAACCGTTTTCCATCAAGCCCACCGTCAACGAAGTGCCGTTTGCGCTGCTGTATTCCAAACTTGCCAAACCTAAGTTGTTCAAGTAGGTCGAACGCGCCAACAAGTCGGCATTGTGTTCTTTCCACGCCTGCACAGGGTTCTTACCGTCCGCGCGGGATGCGTTCAAAATCGCTTTCCACATCGCGTCCACCGCTTTCGATTCGGAAAGATGGGGGAATACTTTTTTCGCCCACGCTTTTCCAGGAACAGCGGCAATACACCATTGATGCTTGTTTTCCATCTTTTCACGGAAAGGCTTGATGATGGGATATTGCGCACGGCGAGCGGCGCTCAACTTTTCTTGGTCAACCCCCTTCATCCCGTCGGGATCGGACGATTCAATGAACAAGCGGCAAGCGTACTTATCCGCCTTGTATTGCAATTTCGCAAGAGCCCAGGGTTTTACTTCGGAAAGGGATTCCAAAGAGCGATAGTTCGAAGAAAGTTTCGTGGTGGGTTGATAATCCCATTCCATATACACTTCGCTTGCGCCAGCCTTGTAGCATTCTTCCACGACCATCGCCGCAAATTCGGGTTGATCCAAATCCGCAGCAATGAATACCGATTGCCCTTTTTTAATGTTCAAACCAACTCTGGCGATTAGTTTTGCATATTTTTTCAGTTGCGATTTTCTCATTGTATAACTCCTAAAATTGTTTGTTTTGAAAATATTGTTGCGGTCTTGTTTTGCCCGTAGGGGCGATTCACGAATCGCACGCCGCTACGCCGCAGGGAGCGTGCATAGACGTACGCGAGCAAGGGAGAACGTAAGCGCGACGAAGTATTGCGTAGTATTTCGTAGGCATTTGCCGTTAGGAAATACAAGCAAGACAAGGAGCGTGCGGCTTTCTCGAAGGGGAGCGTACATAGACGTACGCAAGCAAGGGAAAACGTAAGCGCGACGAAGTATTGCGTAGTATTTCGTAGGCAAACTATCCGATAAGGTCGTAGTTTACGTTCTTATAGAACAACTCCTTGATTTTATCATCGTCTTTGGTGTGTCCCAAAATCCACATCAGTTTTGTAGTAATCGCTTCATAGGTCAGGTTATAACCTTCAAGCAAATCAAAGCGGTTTTTCCAACCCCTACCGACCTGATAAACGCTCATATCGCTGCCTTCGTGTTGGACTTGCGTAGTGACGACCAACGTCTTCCCCTTGCCTTCCCAACCTTGTATCACGTCGTAAAAGCCGTAATATTCCCCTTCGGGGATACCGCCTGTGCCGTAGCCAGACAAAACCACCGCCGTATTGTAGCGGAAAAACATATCGAGCACTTCCGCTTTTAATCCAGGCGTCAAAGTCAACACCCCGACTTTCGGATCTAATTGCAGGAAAAACTGCGGCTTGTCCTGTTTAGGGGTTTTGATATACTGGATAATTCTGCCGTCGCGAATATTCGCAAGTACGGGAAAATCCATACTCTCAAAGGCGTTATAACTCTTGGTACGGAGTTTCTTTGCACGCGTACCTGCAATTACTTTGCCTTGGAATACAATCACTACGTCCGCGGCATCGTCGGAAATCGCGTATAAAAAACTATCGCGCAAGTTGATGCGGGCGTCCGTATCTTCCTTATCAATCGGCTTTTGCGAGCCCGTCAAAACGATGGGCTTGGGGGAATGTTGCACCATATACGAAAGGGCAGCGGCGGTGTATGCCATCGTGTCCGTACCGTGGCAAATCACAAACCCGTCGTAATTGTCGTAATTTTCCGCAATCGTGGATGCGAGCGTAATCCAGTGATCGGGCGTAATATTCGTGCTGTCGATATTATAGACCTGCACGCTGTCCACATGGCAAAGCGTACGGATTTCAGGCACGTAATCGAGCATATCCCCGCCGCCGATGGCAGGTTTTAAGCCCAAATCCCCGCTTTTTGATGCGATAGTACCGCCCGTAGCAATCAAAAGTATCTTCTTCATCGTTTACACCCTTCTTCGTAAATAATCCCCTTCGAACACTTCAACGGGGCAGTTGATTTTATAGCGGTGGCAAACCAACTTTGCATCGTCCGTTTGCTCGCCGTCCTGCGTGTAAATTTCTTCCACGGTGACCGAATGCAAAAATCCGTCCTTGGGGGAGAGAACTTCCAAAACGTCGCCCTGTTTGAAACGGTTTCGCATTTCCACCACGGCATAGCCGTCCGCCCAAGAAAGGACGTCTGCGATATACACGCAATCCCCTTTCGACTGGCTGTGCGCATAATGCACCGTTTCGTTGTTTTTGCCAAAAGCATACGCCGTCGTGTACTCACGATGCGCCACAGCGGAGAGTTCACCTTCGCAAACGGACAAGTCCTGCCCGTCCAAGCATCTGCGATATGCATTGATTACGGTAGCAAGGTAATATCCACTCTTCATCCGACCTTCGATCTTGAACGAGCAAACGCCCGCCTTTTTCAAAGCGTCTAAGTGCGCCAGCATATTCAAATCCTTGCTGTTCAGGATATATACGCCCTTGTCGTCCTGCTCGATGGGCAACCACTCGCTTTCGCCGTTCGTGGCGTTCAGAGCGCGAATTTCATATCGCCAACGACACGCCTGCACGCACGCCCCACGGTTCGAGCAGCGGCCATCCAAATAATCGGACAGCAAGCAACGACCACTATATGAAATACACATTGCGCCGTGCACAAACACTTCGAGTTCGACGTCGGGTACAAATTCATGGATTTCGGCAATTTCCTTGATCGAGAGTTCGCGTGCCAAAATCACACGGGAAACCCCTTGTTCTTTCCAGAACTTTACCGAGTATTTATTCGTCGTGTTCGCCTGCGTGGAAAGATGGATTTCCAACGCGGGAGCAACCGATTTTACGAAGTACACGATACCAGGATCGCTAACGATTACGGCATCGACGCCGATGGTTTCAAGTTGCTTAAAGTACCCTTCAAGCGCCGTAAAATCCGCATTCTTTGCAAAAATATTTGCCGCAACGTACACTTTTTTCCCTTTTTCGTGCGCCAAAGCAACCGCCTGCGCCAACTCTTCATCCGTAAAGTTGTCCGCAAACGTGCGCAAGGAAAAGTGCTTCCCGCCCAAATATACAGCGTCTGCACCAAAGTTCAGCGCCGTTAAAAACTTTGAATAACTCCCTGCGGGAGCAAGCAATTCTATGCTCATTCTTTTTCTCCAAGATACACCGACAGCGCCACGCCGTCTCCAACGTCCAAAACAGACGTCAACAGTTCGGGATCATTCGTCACCGTTTGCAGGTAGGAACGGATTTTATCCACGATGGAATGCCGCTTTTGCGGGGTAGGTTCTTCTCCGCTCACCCAGCCGTAAAGAAGTACGTCGTCCGCAAACAAGGTCGCGCCCTTTTTCATCAGCCGTTTTAAGTCAAATAGGTACTTTTCGTACTGTGCTTTCGGCCCGTCCAAAAAGACGAAATCGTATTCCCCGTCCATCATCGCAAGGATTTCGCCCGCGTCGCCGAGATGCGCCGTCACACGGTCTTTTACCCCCAGCGCCGCAAAGTTTGCCTTTGCTTCCAAGTAGCGGTCTTCTTCCAGTTCCATCGTCGTTAAGCGCGCATCGGGGCAAGCGAGCAACATCGCCGAGCCCGACAGCCCCACCGCCGTACCGATTTCCAAAATCCGTTTCGGTTGCAACGCCGTCACCGTCAGCAATAAAAATTGCAAAGTTTCGTCGTCCGCAACGGGAATACCCC
>JAZOLF010000148.1:0-5870 GCA_045652785.1 Candidatus Scatosoma sp.
CACTCTTGTATTTTTCGATATACGCTACCGCAATCTTGGCAAGGCTGCCTTCGGGCAGGTTGATTTTTCTGCCGAAACGAACCGCACGGCGGATGATACGGCGCAAGATATACCCTTGGTCGGTGTTAGAAGGCACGATACCCTTTTCATCGCCGATCATAAACGTTGCCGTTCTGGTGTGGTCAAGGAGTACGCGGAACGCTCTGGTCGTTTCCGCATCTTCGTCGTATGCCTTGCCCGTGAGTTCGGAGATCACCTTAATTGCATCTTCAAATAAATCGGTTTCATACACGCTGGACTTGCCGTTCAAAACGCAGAGTGCGCGTTCCAAACCCATACCCGTGTCCACGTTCTTTTTCGAAAGTTCGGTATAACTGCCATCCGCTTGTTTGTTAAAGCGCATGAATACGTCGTTCCAAATTTCCAAGAACGCGCCGCACTTACAATCGGGGTTACAGGAAGGGGAACACTTGGGCTTGCGGATGATGAACATTTCGGTATCCGTACCGCAAGGGCCGGTCAAACCAGCGGGGCCCCACCAGTTGTTTTCACGGGACATGAAGTAGATATTTTCTTTCTTAATACCCGCCTTTTCCCAAAGCGCCGCCGCTTCGTCGTCGCAAGGCAGAGTTTCATCCCCGCCGAATACGGTCACGGCAAGTTTTTCGGGGTCTAAGCCGAGATAGTCTTTCCCCGTCAGGAATTCATAACTCCAAGGGATCATTTCTTGCTTAAAGTAGTCGCCAAGCGACCAGTTGCCAAGCATTTCAAAGAAGGTACAATGGCTTGCGTCGCCAACGTCGTCGATATCCCCCGTTCTAACGCACTTTTGCACGTCCGTCAAGCGATTGCCTGCGGGGTGCTTTTCCCCCAACAAATAGGGAACAAGGGGATGCATCCCAGCCGTCGTAAACAAAACGGTGGGATCGTTTTCAGGGATAAGCGATGCAGACGGAATTACCTTATGTCCGCGATCCTTAAAAAAGTTCAAATACATTTCTCTGATGCTTTGGCTGGTGTACGTTTTCATAATTCGTATATCCTTTTAAATCAATTTCTCTCTCATTATATCCTGACAAACAAGGTTTGTCAAGCGCTTGCGTAAGGTTTACGCAGTTTTACATTTTCGTCAATTCGTAGCCTGTTTTACTATCCTTGACCGCATAGCCGAGTTCAGCAAGTTTCGCACGGAGTTCGTCACTTTTCGCCCAGTCGCGATTTTGACGGGCAGCCCATCTTTCTTCCGCGATGGCTTGTACGTCTGCAGGCACGGCATTTTCTTCGGGAGCAAACAACGCCGCATATTCGTCGGGGGTTCTGGTGAACACGCCAAGCAACGCATACGTCTTTTGAATTTGCTTTGCGTAAGCGGTTGCCTTGCTGTCGCCCGCCGCGATGAATTTATTAATTTCTTTTGCGTACCCAAACAAGTTTGACAACGCCAAAGCGGTGTTAAAATCGTCGCTCATGCAAGCGTTAAACTCATCGTCAATTTTCTTTGCCGCCGCTTCGTCTTCGGGGGTTGCAGGCAAGTTCAACGCGTACACGGTACCCAGTAATTTGTAAAAATTGCGGATATGCCCTTCTGCCATCGGGAACAAATCATCGGTGATATTGATATCCCCGCGGTAGTTGGTTTGCAACAAAGCATACTTAATGGCTTCGTCCGAATACTTTTCCAAAAGGTCAGCAAGCAAAAGGCTGTTACCCAAGGACTTGCTCATCTTTTGACCGTTGACTTTAATCAAACCGTTGTGCGTCCAGTATTGCACGAACCGTTTACCCGTCAGCGCTTCCGTTTGCGCAATTTCGTTTTCGTGGTGGGGGAAGATCAAGTCGCGCCCGCCGCCGTGAATATCAATTTGGTCGCCAAATGCCGCAAGGTTCATTGCCGAGCATTCGATATGCCAACCGGGTCTGCCTTTACCCCAAGGGGAATCCCAGCAAATTTCGCCGGGTTTTGCGCTCTTCCAAAGCGCAAAGTCATAGGCGTTTTTCTTTTCTTCATCGTTGTCCACGCGTACCCCGTCCAACGCATCATCCAAGTTGCGGTTGGAGAGTTGCCCATACGCAGGGAAGGATTGCACGTCAAAGTACACGTCCCCGTTCGCCGTCGGATAAGCGTGCCCCTTTTCGATGAGTTTGCTAATAAAGTCAATAATGTTGTCGATATTTTGTGTTGCTTTCAACCAAACGTTGGGGTCATCCACGCGCAATTTCGACATCACGGAGTTGATTTTTTCAATCATCTTTTCCGCGTATTCGTCCGCAGGCACACCCACTTCCGCCGAGCGCGCGATGATTTTATCATCGACGTCCGTATAGTTTCTTGCATAGGTAACGTCGTAGCCGAGTTTTTCCAAAAACTTACGCATAATATCGTAAATCAAAGCCTGATAGCCGTGTCCGATATGCGCTTCGCCCGATACGGTGATCCCGCAGGCGTACATTTTTACTTTCCCTTCTTGCAGGGGTATAAACTCTTCCTTTCTCTTGGTCAACGAGTTATAAATTTTCATATCAATACTCTCCTTGTATGGAAATTATGTTTTTCTCTTTTTCGCGCCACTTATATAGCACCGCCCTTTTTATACAACCGCGCGCCACTGATAGCCGTACAAAAAATAAAAAGGCAGTCTTCACTTTTGTAAAGACGCCTTTCGCGTGGTTCCACTTTACTTCAAAGGGCATACCCATGTATGCGTTCACCCTTTCTCAAACCGCCTTTTGCCGTCGGCGAAAACGCGGGCATTACCCCGTCCTACAAACGCGAAAACGCACTTTCCCAACCATCGCGCAACCCTGTTTTCAGCAAGCACAGGGCTCTCTGGATACGCAAACAAACGGTACTCTTTTTCCGCTTGGAATTCTTCTATTACTATTGTATCAATTTTGTGCAAAAAATGCAACTATTTTTTGCCAAAAAATCTTATTCTGCATTTTTGATGAGCAAGGGTTGCAGGTTATATTCTTCCAAAGCCGCCCCCACCATATCAGCATTGAACACCGCACGGGAAAGCAAATAACTCAATACAACGTCACGCACGCTGGTAAAATCGAAATCATATCCGCTCGCCTGCAAAAGCGCCTTTGTATCGCGGTAATTAAAATGCCCGTACACCGCAATTGCAAAAATCAAATTCTTGGACGGATAAAACGCCCCTTTTAAAATTTTCTTCCAAATAACGGGGTCAATGTCCAACCCTTCCGCAAGCGTTTTGGGATTTAACCCGTGCTGACGGCACACTTCCGTCAAAAAGATTCTAAAACTTTGCTTAGAAAAACGATCGGAAATTCTTGCAAAGAACCCTAACGGACGGAACGAGAACGAAAAGTTTTTATCCGTCATTTTTCCCTTCAACTGCGCAAGCAGTTCGGCTTTTTTTTCTTGGTTTGCAAGGCACATCGTACTTGCGGGCAGGGTATAGGAGCACTTTCTCCCAAACGCATCTTCACGCGTATCCTGCATTTTTGGCATACGGTAGCCATCCAACACGCACAACTTATCATAGTTGGCGTATTTTTCGCAAAAATATTCGTCCAAATCGGCAATAAACTCAAATTTCATAACAAACACCTTCTTTCGGCTTTCAGTATAGCACATTCCCCGCAAAAAAGCAAATCTTTTTTTACGTCCTTGACGCACTTTCACCCGCCTTTTACCCTTGACTTTTCCCGCAAGATATGGTAGAGTATTAGCATACAAATGATTTTGTGGAGCACGAAAAGAGAATGAAACGCGAAAGAATTAACCAAATCGCTGAATTAGTAGATAAACGCGGCGTCATTTCGTTGACGCAACTGCAAGAATTTTTTCCGAAAGTATCGGAAATGACTTTACGTCGCGACTTGTTCCAACTCGAAGAAGAAGGCAGGCTCGTGCGTGTTCGCGGCGGCGCGAAGTCGGTAAAGGACTTGCAAAAGGCGTCTGGTGTGCCTTACGCGAAAAACACCAACTTAAACGTGGATGCAAAGCGCACCATCGGCGCAAAAGCGGCGGAACTGATTGACGCGGGCGCATCCGTCTTTATCGACGGCGGCACGACGGCGCTCTATTTTGCCAAGGAAATGCCCGACATCCCTTGCACCGTCTTCACGACAGGGATTGCGGTCGCGCAAGAACTTGCCAAAAAGGAAAACGTGACCATTCATCTTATCGGCGGCATCTTAAAAAAGGACAACTTGTCCACCATCACGTCGGTTGCCCCCGTTTATTTCCATCAAATCAATTTTGAAACCGCCATCATTTCAGCATCGGCATTCACCCCCGAAAGCGGCTTTTCCTGTGATAGTATGATGGAAGCGGAACAGCTCAAACTCTTGCGCAGTAAAGCAAAGTTCACGTATATGATGCTGGATAGCTCGAAGATCGGAAAAGTGATGCCCTACACCTTCGCGAGCGTGGAAGACATCAACGTTTTGCTCACCGACCAAAACTTTCCCGAAAGTTTAAAAGCCCTGTTTAAATCCAAAAACATCGTGGTTATGTAATCCAATAAACAGCAAAAAATCTCCTTTTCTAAGGAGATTTTTCTTTTCATCGCGTACCTGGTATGCCCAAATTTAAAAACGACGGAGTAAAATCCGCCGTTTTTTGTTTATTTTTCCTTTCTTCTAACAGGAATCCAAACCGCGCTATGGTAATCAGGATCGCTCGTTTCACCGTTCAAGCAATCATACCATTCCACCATCGCGCTGCCGTCCAATTCATAATCAGGGTTTCCAGGCAACCACTCTTTATAGATACGCGTCGTCATTTGTTGGATCGCATTTGGCATCGGTCCGATACAGTCAAACACCGCCCATTCGGTATGCGGCAACTCATACACCACCATCCCTTCGGGCACGTCGCCGCCCGTGTATTTACCGCCAAGGATATACAACATTTTTCCTTCGCCGTATCCTTCGTCCACACAAATCGCATACTCCCCGATGCAATAATCCATAATCGCCTTTTCATAAGGGTTCGCAGGGGGATTGCCCGCATAGACGTTCGCCGCGTATTTCTCGCAAATTGTATCCCAGAACGCAGGAACTTCCTGAAACGAGTTCTCACAATCAAATACCTTAGCAAAACCGATCACTTTGAACGGGAACATTTTTACCACTTTTACTTTCATTTTACCACCGCCTATCACGTCCATATTAATTTTTAAACGAAGAAAGACCCGAATCGCCGCCCCGCCGCGTGCTTGGCTTGGGGTGAGAGAGTGAAACCGCGTAAACGCCTTGGTGAAACTTTCAGGGGTATCGTAGCCGTATTTTAAAGCAATATCAATCACTTTTTCGTCCGTGGTTTGCAAATCCACAGCGGCTTGATACAGCCTGCGGTTTCTTAAATACTCCCCGATAGAATACCCCGTCATCACAGAAAAACCTTTTTGAAGTAAGACTGGGGAAAGATAGACCTGCGCGCAAATCTCTTGCACGCTCACGTCTTCTTGCAGGGAATTTTCAATTAAGTCGATCGTTTTACGAATGCAACTTATCCACTCCACGGTGCTTTCTCCTTCGTTTGATGGTATCATTATAACACAAACTACGCGCGTCTGTCCTGTCAATCTCCATCTGAATTTGTCTTTTTGTTACGGTATATTTATATCATTTTTTCTTTCTTTTGTCAAGGCAATCTCGCATTCATTAACAGAAAAACGCATTTCAACGCGTACATGGTACCCACTTTTTACAAAAGCAAGCCTTCGCCGCGCCAAAAACCCGAATAGAAAGCGAAGAAAAAAACCGAATGCATAAAGCACTCGGTTTAATTGAAAAGCGGCAATTACCTATCCTCCCAGGGGTTAACCCCAAGTACTTTCGGCGTTAAAGAGCTTAACTTCTGTGTTCGGAATGGGAACAGGTGGATCCTCTTT
>JAZOLF010000149.1:0-17254 GCA_045652785.1 Candidatus Scatosoma sp.
CTATGCAACGACGCTGGAAAGCACGCTGTCCGAAACGGTTAACGAACAAAGCATCACGAACGAAGCTCTGTTCAACACGGTATTCGTTGTCAATACCTTGATCAACGCAGGTATGGACGAAGTGTACGACGACCAAATCTACTACTACACCGTCAACGGCAGCGAAGAGTTCATGGATGCCATCAACAACTTCGACGAAATCCGTGACGCGATGCGTCTTGGCTACGATAAAGCATATCAATTCTACCGTAAACTTTCCAAGAAGGGGAAGGAATATAAGGTAAGTGAATTCTCGCTTTCCTTCGACGAACACTTTGTAAAACACAACGAAGTCGTTAAAGAACTTCGTAAGGCGCATTTGCGTATTTTCTCGTTGATGCCTTTGCTTGTTAAGACGAAGACGACGATGAGTGAGTTCGTCATCAAGTATCCCCAGTACGATATGCAAATGTACCTGGAACATATCTTGGATTACCGTTGCGAACGTACGGTGAGCAATGCCGACGGTTCGAAGGAAAAGAAATCGTACTGGACGTGGGAAAAAGAAGGCTACTCTTCGTCCAGCAACTACTATTTCGCAAGCGCGCTTAACGACTTCTATAACTACTACGCGGAATACGAAGAAGTTTTGTTGGATGTCGAATTTAAGAAAAATGAGATTATCGAAGATACTAAGGCGAAGACCAAGCGTGAACTGGAAGACACCATAATCAAGGAATTGAAACAACAGGTGGAAACGTTGACGGGCGAAAATGCAACCCTGGAAGAAGGCTTGGCTGCGATGCGTGAAAAGTTGGCGAATGACCCCGTTCGTAAGGCTTTGACGGGCTTTGTCAACGAATTATTGCAAGAAACCATCCGCGGCGTTGTTGGTAGGATGCTCGGCGACCTGGCGGTGGATATTCGTGCATCCGCAAAGGACAGCAAGAACCCTTCGGCGGATGGCAAGGCGTCCGAACAATCGGAAGAAACGGCGATTTTCCAAGAAGGTTTCCGTGCATTCGGTCTGTCGATGGTGCGCGAATGTATCTATGATGCAATTCAATCGGCTTGGGCAGGAGATAGCGACAAACTCCAAGAAGACCGCGTAGAGAAACGTGCGGACAAGATGGAAAAAGCGTTTGCGGATGACTTGAAGGCGGCAATCACTTCCTACGTTACGCCTATGGTTGCGGGGCAACCCAGCTCCTTCGTTGCGACGAATGGGGGCGAACCTTCCGAAATTGCAAAGAAACTTGGCGTTGGCGTAAAGAAAGACTAACGACGGACATACGAACGATAAAGGAGTAAAAATGATATGAAAACGATTTCTTGTTTCTCTTATAAAGGCGGCGCGGGGCGTAGTACTTTGGCAATTAACGTTGTCCCTTTTCTTGCGGAAAAATTAAATGCGACCGTTGACCAGCCTTTGGTGCTTGTTGATTTGGACGTAGATAGTTGCGGTTTGACTTTCCTGTTCGATTTGGCGGGCAAGAGCAACATTGCCAACATGAACGTACAACACCTGTTTGGTAAATCGGGTGTGGTTGCACCCGCGGACGATGACGGGGATATTTTGGACCATGACGTTTTGGGTAACTTGTTCCCCGTAGGGAAGTTCTTTGGCTTTGATGATAGAGCCATCCTTTGCTTGCCTGCGCAGCCGCAGGCAAGGCTTTCAGAAACGGACAAGGGCAACTACGATTATTCGGATAAGAACTTCTCCGATTTCGTGCGCGTGTGCCGTGATTATGATTGCGCGGGCATCCTGTTTGACGCACCCGTAGGCGGTCAATGCACCGCAGGCTGGGCAAATCAATACGCATCCCATATCATGTGCGTGATGCGTCCTACCCAACAATTCCGTCGCGGTACCGACCGTTTCTTTGACGATTACGACAGAAGCAACGCACGCGGGCAAAAGATTATCGTAATCCCCAACGTTGTACCTACCGATCCTTTGAAATTGCACGGGAAAGACGAAAACGGCAACGATGAAATTCGTTCCTATCCCGATTATGCACGCGACGACATTTTGAATATGTTCTCCGATAACATTGACAGAAGAAACAATGAATACAACTTAGAACTCGTTAGCGGCGAAATTTTCGGTATTCCTAAGGTTGACCGCTTTATGTGGCAAGAAGGTATTTTACGCAATGTGCCGCGCACCGAACTCAACCAACAAGAACGTGACGCTTTGAAACAATATGAAAAGGTGGCTGACATCATCAGCAAGAGTTAATCGTTATGAGAATTCCATCAACGAAAGAAAAAATTTCTATCAAAGATTTTGAAGAGTTTATTCCCGATAAAGGCTTGCGTGATTACGCATTGACGGGGATTGAATACTTTTCGGAAGATGCTGGCTTGGGTGAACGGGATTACTATAAGATCTTCGGCAACCTGTTAAGCCTTACTTTCATGTACGCTTTTTCCTGCTATATTGACCTGGAAAACCGTACCTACGACGAAGGGGACGATCGTGGATTGCTTAGCGAATTTTTACAGGGCGGCAATGCAAATGCCCGCCGTGTTATCCGCACGATGAGCGAAATCTATAAATCCTACGCCGTGACGAATGAGTTGATTCAATTCGTTTTGCTCGACATTTATTTTGATTTCCGCTTGGGGATGGATTCCCATTTAAGCAAGTGTTTCCCTGGTTGCTTTGCGGTCAATTTGGATGACGAAGTGAACCTGAATAATTACTTTACGCTCGTTAACCAAAGCATCAACAGTTCGCGCGGGAATGGGATGTCCAGCGAACAACTAATGGGGATGCTCTCTGATTTGCTGGGGATGTTGCCTTTCTTGGAAAAAGTATCTTTGCGCTACGACGAAGAACGGGGTTGGTATCTTTTCCAAATGTCGAAAGGAACGAAGTACTATCCAAAAGGGATAGTAAATACCTTCGGTTTGGTCAACCGTATCCGTACGGGGCGTAAATCTTCGTATCATTATGATTTCTTTTATCTTGCGGAAGCGCACGGTGATGAACTCAAATACGAGCGCGTGGATAAGGGAAGTTATGCCGACTGTTATTTGAACGGGAATACGCTTGATCCGAAGACGGCAACCTACGTACCTGAAAATGGATTCGGTGCGATTATAAAAGTGGACGGAAGATATGAAATCCCGATGGATGAGGAGGCGTTGTATTCCTATATAAACCCACTTTTGCTCAAAAAAAGAGAGCACTCTAAGCCGATTGTCGCCTTAGAGCAACTCTTTAACGTCAACTATAAGTATATCAAGAATTTGGCGCTTGCCATCGCGGACGCTTTTGGCCGCAAACCTAAGTACGGCGAACGGATGCTGGAAGTGTTTAGGGCGAAATACCCCGTCGCGGTGGAGTGCTACGATCCGAGAATTAAAAACTGGGATACCGTGGTGCTTATGCTGCTCATTGAAGCAACGCCGCTCGTTGTATTGCAGGAGATTTTTGAACTCGACGTCGATGAAGAGTTGGCGGGTGCAATCGTCAAGAACTTGCGCGACCGTTTTGCACAATCGGGCAGAAAAATTTTTGGGGAAGAGTTTGAAGAAACGCTCTCTGAAAACGTGCGCCGTATCGTGCGCGTGCGTCGTTTGGCGCTGAATGCACAGCACAGTACCCGTATGTATAAGACGATGCGCTCTAAAATGGAAGCGGAAGTCAAGGCTTCCTTGATTTTGGCGCAAATGTCCGACGTGGAAGATAAGGAATTCGGGCAAGAGAGTTTCTCAATCGGTAATATCCAACTCAACATCGAAGCGTTGCAAACCTGCCAAGAAAGCGGCACAACGGAAGAAAAATACCGTATGGTGCAAATCGCTTTCGGCGACTATTTGAAGAAAATTTGCTGTTTCTATGCGGGTATTTATGCCTACGGCGAATGCAAGCGTGATTATGAAAACGCGCTCTCACGTCGGATTTTGCCCGCGGCGGAAATTCAAGGCTATCAATCCAAGTGTGAAAAGGCATTCGTGGATGCGGCGACAGCGGAATACGAAGGTTTAAAGGGATTAAAAGAAGGCTCTTTGCTTGAAGTAATTTCTGCGTTTGTTAAGGTTTGCGACCGTTGTTATAACGTCGGTGCGGGCACGTATGAAAGCCGCGAAGAAAGCCGTGCCTTGTCTGTGGTTTTGGGTAAGGATGGCGTGATGGATACGGATGATTTCCTGTGCCTTTTGCTCAAAGGCGGTGTGGTTGGCTATGAAAAAGCCAAGAACGGAAAGGAACTTCGCGGGTTGCTCTCATCGTTGCCAGATTTGGACGTTTCTAACACCGAAGGGGTGAACTGGTGGGTTGCAAAATCGCTGGAATTGTTGTACTTCCTGCGCACGGGCAAAACGGAAAGCGTGTCGAAAGGTACGAACGTTTATGGCTCGGTCGTTCCTTTGATCGCAAGTTATAACCGCGGGGATCAATCCCGTGGCGGCTACCAAACGGCAATGTTTGCGTTGGTAATCGACCCGCAGGGTACAGGCACTTTGGAAGACGTACACGTCAGCGTTTTGAGTGAGTTCATCTACAACATGACGTCGAAATACTACTGTATGCCCCACGTGGGCAGAGCCACCAAACGCTGGTGGATTGATCCGTTGATTTTGAAATGTCAACTGTTCGATGATATTTTTGATAAGAGGTAATTAGATATGCCACATTTGCACTTTATGATGGACGGCTACGGCGTGGTGGAAGAACACGGCAACAACGTAATGGCGGTGTATGAACTGCTCAACACCGTCGCGCATCGGCTTTCCTTAGAACCTGTAATGCCCCCGTTCTTGGTTCCTTACTATTATTGCGACGACGCCGAAGACGGCGGTATCAGCGCTTTCTTGATTTGTAAAGGAGGCCACATCACCATTCATACGTTCCCGTATCGCTCTTGCTACTTCGTGGACGTGCTGTCCGACAACTTCTTTACGGCAAGTGCCGCCGAAGAAGTCTTTTTGGAGCAACTGCACGCAAAACGGGTGCATAGCGAACTCATCGACCGCCGCGTAATCTATATGGAACCGTCGAAAGAAGTGGACATCCATAAGGACTTCGGCCCCCATTATATGATCGAAGTATCCGACGTTGAGATGAATATGGGCTGGATTTTTACGTGGCTCGATAACATCGCGGAACAAATCAATATGTTGCCCATTACCCGCCCTTACGTGGTCACGGATACTCGCGAAAACCCGAACTATATTTCGGGGATGCTGGTCGTGGCGCAAAGCCATATCGCCGTGCATTACGACGTCCACGAAAAGAAAGCGCTTATTGATATTTTCTCTTGCGCATTCTTGGACGGTGAAACGATTAAGCGCATTTTAAAGGATTATTTCGGCAGCAACCTGCAATGGCGTTTGTACTCTCGTGGGAGTAAGCACGACGACCGCTATCAACGGAAAGCGGCGCGTACTTCTGTGAGCAAAGACTGGCGTAACAACATTTAACCGAATCACTTTAACGATAAAAAGCAAGCCAAAAGGCTTGCTTTTTTTCTTTCAATGCGTACCTGCCCCCATCAAATTTCCTTTTTTGGGATGTTTTCGCCTGTTGCGGCGCTTTGATAGATTACGTAAAATCCCTTTTGTGGGGTGAACGGGGAAATGGGTACAAAATACGCTTGGTCGCGGATTTCTTGCGGAGTGTCTTCGGTGGCAGGCAGGGCGTAGCAGATGTACTTCACCTGGCCACCTTCATAGACGATGCCAACAAGTTCTTGCGGGTTGTTTTCTTCCCCCTTGACGCGTACCCATTCGCTTGTGGAATAGGCGTCCGTCAACGTTTCGTCGATGGGATAACGCTCGAAAAGAGCGTTTAATTCGCCTTTGATGGACTGGTAATATCCGTCCGAGTCTGTTGTAAATGCGTGGCGTACGCACGCGCCATCCGCATTTTGTTGAGCGTGATGCCGTTGCGTTTGTTCTTGATGCGGATTTCCGCCTTCAAGCGGTGCATCGTTGCTATTTTGTGTAGGGTGGGTTTCATAGGGTTGCTCCTTGTCTTGCTCATAGTAATTTTCTCCCGCCACAAGTTCATCGTCGTATGGGGAGATTTGCATATTTATAGGGGGCATGTCTGCGTTCACGGTTGTATTTTCTGCTTTTGGAAGGGTAAACGCTTGCCGTGTCAGCGTAAATACGTCGTAGGGGATAGACCCACAAACCCCGTAAGCGATGGGTACGACGCTTTCGCCTACGAAACAGACAACGGCGTAAAAGCCTTCCGCGATCTCTACGTCGGAGAAGAATGAAAAGCGGTTGCCGTCTTTGAGCGGTAAAACTTTGTACCGACGCTTTACGTCTGCAAGCAACAAACAATACTCCCCTTGTGTGGTGTCTGCAAGGTTGACGGTGGAAATTTCCACCCCAAGATTGTTGCCGTACTGTTCGGCTTTGACGATCCCTGAAATGGGTTTCCCGTCCACGGAAAAGCCAGTTTTTAACTGTCGTAAAATGCAGGTTTTTTTCTGGTAGCGCATAAAAAGCAATTCCTTTGCGTATAGTTTGTTTGTATAGTATCACAAAAATCGTGTATTTTTTTTCCTTTTTTTCGCAAAATCTGGCTATTTTTGGCGTTTTTTTCGCAAATTTCCTTTCTAAAAAAGGAAAAAATTGCATTTCGTGGTTGACCTTTTGCTTGGAATGTCGTATAATATTAGGTATGAAAGTAAAACAACGACTGACAATTTATATCGTTCGTGCCATTCTCATTGCTTTAACGGTGCTGACGCTTTGGTTTATTTTTTCCAACGCCAGCGCGGATGGGGAAACTTCTGCAAGCCAAAGTTATACGGTCACGGTGACGGTGCAAGAAGTGGTGGGGGCAATTAATCCGTCTTCCCCGATTGCGACTGCGACGGGGGAAGAGTTTGACCTGTTGCATGATTTTGTGCGAAAAGTGGCGCACGCAACCGAATATTTTGCTTTGGGGCTGTTCGCATTCGGTACTTATTTGTCCTTTGTGAACCCCGATAGATGGCATTTTATTTACATAGTTCCCTGTTTTGTGTATTTGACCGCGGCGACGGACGAATACGTGCAGACGCAAGCGGCAGGCAGGGCGGCGGAGTTTTCCGATTTGTGTGTGGATTGCACGGGTGCGTTGGTCGGTATGGTTGCCGCGCTGTGCGTGTACGGGTTTGTATGCTGGATCATAAAAAAAAGGAGAAAGCGGGCAAATGCAAGAGCTTGAAACGCCGCAAGGCGAAATTGTCTTACAAAAGCACGACAAAAAGAGTTGGCTGAAAAGCGCCCTTTTGGGGTTCTTTATCGGGATTGCGGTAATCGTTCCTGGCGTCAGCGGCTCGACGGTTGCTATCATATTGCGCTTATACGATCAATTCCTGTATGCCGTCGGGAACTTTTTTAAGCGGTTTAAAGTTTGCTTTTTCTTCTTATTACCCATCGGCATCGGTGCAATTATCGGGTTTTTACTTGGATTTCTTGCGGTGCAGCAGTTGTTGGAACTTATCCCGTTTGCTATCATTTGTTTGTTTGCGGGGCTGATGATCGGTTCTTTCCCTGCGGTCAAAGATGAACTCAAGGGCGTTTCGATGTCGGGTAAACGAATTGCCTTGTTGGTGCTTGGCGCGTGTATTCCCGTGGCGGTAAGTGTCTTTTCGTCGATTAGTACTTTGCAAGGCGGCGCGGATGCGGGGAATATTTTACAAGCAAAAGCGGTGTGGCGGATCGTCCTGCCCTTGTTGGTTGGTTTTATTTTGGCGCTGACGCAACTCGTACCTGGTTTAAGCGCAAGCGCTATTTTGATGGTGGTTGGCTGGTATGCGGTGTTGATGCAAAACCTGCATTTTAGTATGGAAACCCTGCAAAATATCAATTTGATGCTGGTGGTTGGCTCGCTTGCCGTTGGGTTTATCGTCGGGTTATTCGTCTTTTCGAAACTCCTTTCTGTGGCGTTTGCAAAAGCGAGAGATACTGCCTATTCCGTAGTGGTCGGGTTGGCGCTCGGATCGCTGCTGACGATGTTCTTTAATGCGGAAATTGTGAAAGTCTATGCGGACTGGGCGGCGAGCGGTATCAACTGGCTGCATCTCGTTTTAGGGATCGTACTACTGGCGGTCGGTATCGTTGGTGCGTACACATTGGTACAAGTGCAACGCAAACGCGACAAACAATAAAACAAAAAAGATACCCGAAGGGCGGCTTGCCTTTCGGGTAAAATTCACAAAAGAAGGGGGCAGGTGTGCGTTTAATTGATGATTTTCTAAAAAAGTGCCGCAAAAACGCGGCGCAAAACAGCCATACTTGCGATGCTTGCGGGGCGGAAGTGTTTTCCTATCCCAACCCCAGAATTTGCCCTGCGTGTCAAACCGCACTCGTTTACAACAACGAGTATCAATGCGATAAATGCGGTAGGCCTACGCCGATGCAAGGGGTTTGTAATACCTGTAAAAGCCATGTCCCCACCTTTGAAAAGGGCGCGTCCGTATTTGCTTATTACGACAAGGCGGCATCCGTTGTCAATGGGTTTAAGAACGGAAAACGCTGGCTGCGATACTGGTTTGCAGAAGAACTGAAAAGTGTGTTGCCGCGTTTATCTCAAAAGGAATACGTGTTGGTGACGGTTCCGATCACCAAAGAAAAACGGCGTGCGCGCGGATACAATCAATCGGAAGAACTTGTGGAAGAGTTTGCACGGTTGACAGGGCTTTCTTTCCGTGTGGATTTGCTTGAACGTAAGAAAACGGACGAACAAAAGCATCAATCTGGCGGCGATCGCCGCAAGAACATTCAAGGCGCGTTCCGCGTGACTGATCGGAAGTTTTGCAAGGGGAAGGATATTTTGGTGGTGGACGATATTCTAACGTCGGGTGCAACGCTGTCGGAAATCTCGTCCGTGCTACTGCGCTCGGGCGCAAACTCGGTGTGCGTTTTAACGGTTGCCGCTGTGCCTGATTGCCTTTAATCTACACGAAACGGCGGGATTCGATATAGTGTGACCAGCGCGTTGCGGACATTTTTTCGATGCGGGCGTAGTCGCTTGCCGTGTGCAAAATATAATCGTTACCCAAATAGATGGCGACGTGGCCAACCCGTTCTACTCCTGTAAGGTGTTTGCGGCTCTCGTTGGTGAAGTAGATGCAATCGCCGCGCTGTAAATCTTTTTTGGCGACGTACTTGCCTTGCGTCACTTGGGTACGCGTCGTCACGTTGAGTAATTTTCCTGCCGCTTGATAGTACACGTATTGTACGAGTGATGAGCAGTCAAACTTCTGCGCAGTAAAGCCTTTTAGGAAATTCCCCTTTCCATCATGTAGGCGTACTGCGCCGTAAACGTAAGGTACGCCGATGTGTTTATACCCTTCTTCAATCACCTTTTCCGCTTTTGTATTATCGGAAAGGGGCAGGGTGAAAACGCTGGCGTATTCCGCGTAAACGTAGGCGGTTTTTCCACGATAATAGGTCTTGTACCAGTTGCCGATTTTTCCCGTGATTGCGTACATGGTGCCTTGTTCTGCTTGTCCGAGTATCGTAAAATCCGTACCTGCGCCGCTGCGGATATTCACGTTATCCGCGGTGCAACGTATGTATTGTTGCGTGGTAGGCTTGGGTGGTTCACTCTCTTGCGGGGGTAAGGTTTGCTGGGGCGGAGCGCTCTCCTGCGGCGGAGCGCTATTCTGTGGGGGCGTCGTTTCATTCTCGCCAGGCGTTCCTGTGCTTTGGTCAGGGGCGGTTTCTACGCTCTCGCTTTGGTTTGGGGTGCTGTCTGCACGCTCGGTGCAGGCGGTTGCAACAAAAATACTGCAAGCGGCAATGAGCGCCACAAGCGCAAATTTTTTCTTTGATTTCATGGTTTCTATCCTTTTTACGAGATTTCGGCAAAAACTTTCCGCCGATACTCAAAAGGATACGGGTAAGGGAAGCGAAAAGCAATAGGCGGTAATTGCCGATTTTTCCGAATGTTGGAAACAGGCGGCTCGGATTGCCGTAAGTTGCTATTCTTTCCTGTATTTTCCTTGCTAAATGGGGGATTGTGTGGTATAATAGGTCCACTATGAACAAGATTTTAACCGATTTGCATACCCATACAGCGTTCTCGCCCGATGGTCGGGGAACAATGGAAGAAATGTTGCGGATGGCGCACTCGTTGGGGGTGGCGTACTACGGCGTTTCGGATCATTTTAACTTTGATATGGTCGTCAACAATATTCCGCTTGACCAGGAAGACAGGGTGCAAACGCCTGTGGATGCGTACTTCGCTGCGGGTAGAACGGCGCAAAAGGAATACGAAGGCAAAATGCAAGTTTTGATCGGGGCGGAGTTCGGCTATGCGGACAATCCTTTAGCGGGAAAAATGTATGCGGACGCGGTGGAAAAATACGCGCCCGATTATATCATTCAAAGTGTGCACAACCTTCCCGAAGGGGACTATGCGTACGGGTGCGGATATACGGATGCGAAGGGCAAAGTTCGCGACAAGCAGGAAGTGTATGAAGAGTATTTGGGCTTGGTGCGCCGCAGTTTGGACGTCTCCCACCCCTACGATATTTTGGGGCACGTTAGCTATTGCACGCGCTATGCGCCTTACGAAGATCGCCGTATGCTTTGGAAAGATTTTTCGGTGAGTTTGGATGGTATTTTGACGACGGTGATTTCCAAAGGCAAGATTTTGGAAGTAAACAGTTCGAACAAGCAAGGCCCTGCGCTGACTTTGCCTGATACCGATATTTTAGAGCGGTATTATGAACTTGGCGGGCGCAAAATTTCCTTTGGCTCGGACGCGCATTTTTCATCGCGTATCATCGAGCATCGTGAAAGAGTGATGGATATATTGCGGTCGGTCGGGTTTGAATATATCACCGTTCCTTGCTGTGGGAAAGAGATAAAAATAGAAATTTGAAAGGGGCAGGTACGCGTTTACGGCGTATTTGCAGGAGAAAAGTATGTCTGAATTAGATTTGTTAAAATTGCTGGATACTTTTTCGGAAGACGTGGATTTGGCGGACTTTACGCCCGAAGAGTTGCAGGATCTCGTACAACAAAAGTACGACGGCGGCGCGCCGCGTCCACTCACGCCAGAAGAGTTCAAGGCGAGATATTTTGATTATTACGACGACGTCAAAGATAAGTCGTTGAAAAAGCAGGACTGGTAATGAAAAAGTACAAGGTAATCATTTTTGACGCCGATCATACGATCATTGATTATTTGGAAGATGAAAAAGCGGTTCTAAGAGAACTGTTGCCTACGCTCGGGATCGAGCCGACCGAAGAAACGGTATGTAATTGCGACGATATTAGCAATGAAACTTGGGCGGGTGCGGGCTTGAATAATGTGGATGATCCGTACATTCAGGAAAACTATCACCGCTTGTACGTGGAACATACCGAAGATATGTTCCGTGCGCTGTTTTTGCGCTATCCGTCCGATGCCGATCCTAAGGAAGTAGGTTTGCGGTTTATGTGTATGATGCAGCGGCCGTCTATCCTTTGTGAAGGTGCGGAAGAAGTGCTGTCCGCGTTGGCGGGGAAGTACGTTGTTTGTGTGGCGACCAACGCCACTACGGCGTTACAACGGCCGAGATTGCAGTCGGTTTCGCGCTGGATTGACCGTATCTATATTTCCGAAGAATTAGGGTTCATTAAGCCCCTGCCCCCTTTTTTTTCAAAAATGTTGGCGGATTTAGGGGTAAAAAAGGAAGATTGCTTGATGGTGGGCGACTCCCTTTCGTCGGACGTTGCGGGCGCAAGCAGGAGCGGCATAGACAGTTGTTGGCTCAACCGTCGGAAGGCGAAAAATGAAACAGACGTCCAGCCTACGTATGAAATTCATAGGCTGACGGAATTGCTGGCACTTTTGGAAGAAAATTGATTGACAAAAACCGTTTGTTGGGGTATAATACTTACGACAAGCGAATATGCAGAGATGGTAGAGCGGTCGATTACGGCAGTCTTGAAAGAAAATCCGTTTCATCGCTGTAATTTTTCTAAACCCCTTTATTTATGTGGGTTTGAGCGATTTTGGGGTGCAGTAAACGGATAGGTCATCTCGCAGTTTTCTCGCAATTTTACCATTTAATTACATACGCAGGTGTATCGAAGCGGTCATAACGAGCTAGATTTGAAATCTTGTCTGAGGTCAAACTCCCGGGGGTTCGAATCCCTCCGCCTGCGCCATAAAGTGTGGACAAAAAAGATCCATGTGCCTAAACCCCAGGGAAATCCTGGGGTTTTCGCAATGTTTCTAGCAAAATTGTAATGTTTGGTTTCATAGATGCAAAATGGCTGTTTTGCGTTACTGGAGTGATTCGAACCGACGTGTTAAGAAAAATTGAAGAAAATTAAAAAATATGAGCCGATTGTTTCAAGCGAAGCAGTCGGCTATTTTTTTTGCGAAAATTTCAAAAGGAGGAAAAGAAAAATGCAATTTAAGAACAGCACACACAAAAGACGGTTCATGAGCGCAATCAAGCCTATGGACCAAAAAGACAAAACGCAGATGGCAGTGGCATTTTTGCTTACGGCGACAAAAGCGCTGTGGGATCGAAGTCGTATTTGTATGATAAACAATAAAATTCTCGTGCATCGAATACACCTCAATCATACCAGCGAAGAAGTCTACGTGCTATACTGCGCAGCAAAAGATATCGCCTTTGGCACGACGCTCATTTCTGTGAGTGACCTCGTGGATGAAGAGTTGTTATCGAGAGAGCTTTATCGGCTTATCTTCACGGCACTGGAGATAAAAAGGTTTGGCGTAGGAATTGTAATTCCGAGTCCGCAAGAAAAAAAATAATAAGGAGGTAGAACAACGCATGTGGAAAGTATCTTAGAACAAAACAGTCAGGGAATTGAAACACTTTACGGCTCTTCAAACGTTCGCAATAAAAAATTGCGCGGCATAAAAGAGGTGGCGGAATTTATTTGCAAGGACGGACAGTACGGCGACTTAACAATTAAACGTAAAGACGGACGCCTGTTTTTAAGAACGAATGGAATATACGTAAGGGAAATTTTTGATTTTGATTATGCAGAAAAACTATTTAAAATATTAGTTCCAATGCAAAGGGAAGTGGCAAAGGAAGGAGGTGAAGAAAAAATGAATGAATTTGAAAAGATGCAAAGAATGGCGGAAAGGTACAAAGCGGAATATCCACCTGGGACGCGCGTAGTGCTTCATCACATGGAAGATCCGTATGCGCCCGTAGAAAGCGGAATACGCGGAACGGTGAAGCACGTGGATGACGCAGGTCAATTGCATATGAAGTGGGACAACGGTAGGACGCTGGCGTTAGTGCCTGGGGAGGACTCATTCCGTAAGCTTACCGCTGAAGAATTGGCGGAAGAGCAGGGGCAGGTATTAGACGAGGAGGTGGTAGACACGCCCGTACAGAGTATGTAGGGCTGAAAACAGAATAGAAAAATATGGGAAGCGGATAGCGAATGGCTATTCGTTTTTTTGATATGTTTTCAGGAATAGGCGGATTCCGCAGTGGCTTGGAAGCCATAGGCGGATTTGAGTGCGCGGGGCATTGCGAGATAGACAAGCAAGCCAACCAAGCGTACTGTGCAATATATGACGTGAAGCAAGAGGAGGTGTATTTCAATGACGCAACAAAAATCGATCCAAAAGACGTACCAGATATCGACCTTATATGTGCAGGATTTCCTTGCCAAAGTTTTTCAATTGCTGGAAGACGACGAGGATTCGACGACGTTAGAGGTACGCTATTCTTTGAAATTGCCAGAATCGCTTCCTATAAGAAACCTGCATATATGCTACTTGAAAACGTTCCCGGACTGTTATCTCATGACAGCGGGCGGACGTTTGCAACCATCCTCAATGTCCTTTCAGAATTGGGGTATGATGTCTGCTGGCAGGTGTGTAACAGCAAGGATTTCGGCGTTCCTCAATCCCGAAAAAGAGTGTACATTATCTGCTATCTTAGAGAGAAATGCACCGCAGAAATATTTTCTTTCTGCGAAGCAAATGGAACGGCTCCTGTACAAGTCTTGCCAGGCAGGTCAGGAAGCCGAGTGTACAGTCCAGTCGGAGTTGGAATAACGCTAGTTAGCAACGTAGGGGGATTTGGAGGAAAGACAGGTTTATACGACGTGAACCTGCCCATAAAAGTCAAAACCAAGCAGGGCTATCAGTTGGCGTATCCTGGGGTTAGCATTGATTTAGCGTATGCGAACTTGAATACTAGACGCGGGCGCGTAGGCGAGCAGATTGCGCACACGGTAACCCCGACGAACACGCAGGGTTATTTTTTTATTGATATGAACGCGCCGCCGAACTTAACGGACGAGGCACGATGCATTACAGCGCGCCAAAACGCGGGGATTAGCAATCGGAAAGGGGAACACTCAGGAATCTTTATTGAAGACGAACCAAGGGCAGTTCTAACGCCAGAAAGAGAAACTGTAAGGCAACAGGGCAGGCGGATAAAGGATGTAAACGAGCCTATGTTCACGTTAACGGTTTGCGATAGGCACGGGATATTGCGTTATGGGAAAGTACGACGGCTGATGCCGATAGAATGCTGGCGTTTGCAGGGATTTACGGACGAGCAATTTTATAAAGCGGAAGCAACAGGACTAAAAGACGGCCCGCTCTACAAAATGGCGGGGAATGCCGTAAGCGTACCCGTCATTTCTGCTTTGGGAGAAATAATCAAGAAAAATTATGAAAAATACAACAAATAGGAGAGTGAATTATGCCCAATTGGGTAACGAACTTTATAGAACTGGAAGGCGATGAAAAACGCATTGCCGAAATGAAAGAAAGCATAAAAAAAGATGATTTTGGCTTGGGGACGATAGATTTTAATAAACTTATCCCTATGCCAAAGGAATTAGACATTGTCGCGGGAAGTTCCACAGATAAGGGCTTGAAAGCATATTCGCTGTTTGCGGAAATCTATCAGCTGGGAACGAAGCGCACGAAGGAAGAGCTGTTGAATATCCCTGAAAAGAGCGAGCAGGCGTTCTTAAAATACAAGAAAGACATCAAGCCTGAAGACTGGGAGCTCGGCAGACAAGCCTATCGCAACGTATTGCAATACGGGTATCCGACGTGGTACGAGTGGGCGTGTAATAATTGGGGGACGAAATGGAATTCCTGCGGTTATGAGCCAAATACCGATTACAGCAACGGGGATAAATTATGGTTTCAAACGGCGTGGTCGGCACCGCATCCGATTTTGCAAAAGCTGTCCGAACAATACCCCGATATCCGTTTCACGCACGAATGGGCGGATGAAGACCTTGGCGTGAATTGCGGGAGAAGGGAGTATTTCGGAGGCGAGTGTGTGGAAACGTATGTTCCTGAAACGAACAAAGAGGCGTTGGATTTTGCGGCGCGGATGTGGGAGTTGGACTTGGAAGATTGCGGTTTGAAGTTGAATGCAGATGGAACGGATTACGTGAATTTAAGACGAGAGGAATTTGGATTGATACAGGTGTTCGATAAATACGCTTTGTATACCAACGAGCGCTTGACGGAAGCGGACATTCCTCAGGGAACGCACTTGTATCATTGTAGGTATACGGACGATAACGAGCGCATTGGTTCGATAGAAAAATCCGTTCAGGTCAATCACGCAGGCTCGGTTATCACAAAAGAACCTATCGATTTTGGCGAGGAGGACCATATCACGTTTACAAAAGATACGGAGCCGTGTTTCCTTTGCCAAGAAATTACGATGGAAGATTATCTGCAAAACTATGATAACTTGGAAGAGCTTTACGACCAAGACCAAGGCATGGGAGGTATGACGTGATACAGAAAATTAACGCGGAAGACCTTCGCAAAATGGAAGGCAAGGAAGGGCTGATTTTGCAAGGTTGCGGAGGTGATCCGCAGGAATGGCTGGACGGCATCAACGACCTGTTGACGAAGGACGGCATTTTGCAAAACGGCACGAAGTTTGAAAACATATACGTTTTTCAAAACGAAGGGGTAACGAACATTTTGTTCCCCTTTGAAGAAAATGTGCAGCTTGACATAGGCAAGCTGGCAATGTGGCGGCTTATGACGCACTCAAACTTCAGCGGAAAATGGCTGTCCGATTACGTGGATAATCGTCTGG
Organism: Candidatus Scatosoma sp.; assembly: GCA_045652785.1. Classification (GTDB taxonomy): domain Bacteria; phylum Bacillota; class Clostridia; order Christensenellales; family Borkfalkiaceae; genus Scatosoma. The sequence goes on from JAZOLF010000149.1 coordinate 16,020, forward strand.
GCGGTTTTATCCGCGCAACGCAAAAACCTGACTGTCCGCTTATCGGTGAGGACGGTAATATTTTCAACCTTATGGGCATCGCTTCTCGAACTCTTCGCGACCATGGTATGCCCGAACAGGCAAAAGAGATGTCTGAACGTATCCGCGCAAGCGGTAGTTATGACGAAGCGTTGAATATCATCGGCGAGTACGTAAATATCACTTCGGCGGAAGAAAACAACATGGATATGGACGATACGCCCGATAATTTTAAAATGGAGATGTAGACTATGACAAAGTATCAAATACGCAATTATGAAAAGCAAAACGCGCCATTCTTTTTGACTGACCTTGAAAACGGGTTGTATAGTCTCGGAATGGACAGGCAGGACTATAAACGCACTGTGTTCAACTCTTACTGCAAGAGTAAGGGTGAACCTATTAATGATAGGTACGGGCTATATCTTCATGGCAGCGGTTATGAATGGGAAGAACTCTTCCAAAAAGCCTTTGAGGATGATCCAAGATTAGAGCAGTTGTCCTTTGACAGCGAGGCGGGCGCATTCTACTGTTACAGTGAAAATCCTAAATTACTCGCGGACATGGGCAGGGCGTTTAAGAAAATCTGCGATGATGACGTGCAGTTTTTAACGCTTGTAGAACAAACACTCGGCGTGCCAGATCAAAGTCAAGATATCGGTTTTGGTCTAAAACAATAAAATAGAAGGAGGTAAACGGTATGGAAGTAGGATTGTGGTTCATTGTAGGCTTTCTTATCGGCGGTTGTACGGCAGGAACGGTAATGTGCTGTTCTTTGCTTAAACACGTTGCTGGCAGAAAAAGTAAAAACGACTAAGTAAAGTAAACCCAAAGCGGTATCAATCGTTCTTAAAAAGGAGATTGGTGCCGCTTTTTTCTTTTTAGGGCGATTGCGAACGCGGCGGAAAGAGAGGTAAAAAAATGAAAACACCCGTGTCAAGAGTAGGGAATAAATCTTCTATTCTACACATTTTGTACGCCGTGTTTCCCAAGAAATACGGTAGGTTTATTGATGTATTCGGCGGAAGCGGGAGCGTGCTTCTCGGTAAGCCCGAAGTACATCCGTTCGAGGTGTCCAACGACTTTGACAGAAACCTTGTCAACCTTTTCCGTTGCATGAAAGAAAGGACGATGGCAACGATACGCGAAATCGGGTTTTGCAACCTAAATTCGCGTGAGGATTTTATCGCCATCAAAAAGTTTTTTGAGTACGGAGA
>JAZOLF010000150.1:0-59498 GCA_045652785.1 Candidatus Scatosoma sp.
CGTCTGCAACCAAGCCGACCATTTGCGGGCCAAGCGCCGCACCAAGATCGCCGCCAGCCGCCATAATTGCGTAGATGAACACTCCCGCTTTGGGAAAACGCTCGGATGCAACCACCAAACTTCCCGGCCACATCATCGACGCAAACAGCCCCGTCAACGCACAGGCAACTAAGCCCACAACAGGAACGGGAACAAGAGCCGCAACCAAATAACAAACCACGCCGCCAACCGCGCAACCAAGTAAAATTTGACGGATATTTTTGCCGTATTTCGCATACAAACTCCGCCCCAAACCGAGCGTCACCGAGAACATGGCTACGCCAAATACGTCCCCCCAGACTTTGTCAAGCCCGAGCGCACCTTCAATGTACCCCGACGCCCATTGTGCCATCGTACATTCGGTTGCACCGCCCAAAAAGATGGCGACGATGCACAGCCAAAGCCCTTTGTTTTTGAACATTTTGAGCGCCCCAGCGGTATGTTCGGGGGTTTCCATTTTTGGGATTTCGGACGTGAACAGCAAGACCGCCGCAGCAAGCGGAATGAGCGAGAAAATCAGCGGTAGAACAAACCATTGTTCTTTGAAAAAGAGCAAAAATACCGTGATAAACACGACCGCCCCAACGACGCCCCAGGCGTAAACGGAGTGCAATTTACTCATGTCCCGATCGGGGTTTTTCGACGGCAACGCCGCGAAGATGGGGCTAAGCAATACTTCGGCAAGCCCGCTCGCCGCAGAGAAAATCATCGTACCCGCCGTCAAGCCGATATATACCGCGCCGCCCGTAAACAAAAAGGGAGCAAGCGCGTATATCACAAACCCCACCACCGCCAAAACGGGCATTACACGGATGATGCGTTGGATGTTGAGTTTGTGCGAGAAAAGCGAAAAAAGCAAATCAACAATGAGTTGGGTGGTGAAGTTGATCGCCACCAACGCCCCCAAAAGCGTATAGGAAATGCCGTACATACTGCGGAACGTCAAAAAGAGCAGCGGGGATAAGTTCCCCACCACCGACATCGTCGTATTTGATATGTAGCAAGCGTATCGAACTCGCTTGTCGTTTTTTTCTTGCCACGTCTGCGTGCGTTCCATAACCATCTGTACCGCCTTCAAAAAGTATCGTTATTGTATCACTTTTGCACCGAAAAATCAACCTTTTGCGCACAGTTTCATTTTTTTCGAAAAAAAGAGCGCCGATATTGCGCTCTTTTTGCTTTCAACACATACATGGGTGTGGGTTTTTATTGTTTTAATACCTTTTTTAAGAAGAAACCCGTATAACTTGTATCGTGTTTTGCCACTTCTTCGGGGCTACCGCACACCACCAGCGTACCGCCGCCGCTACCGCCTTCGGGGCCCAAGTCAACGATATAATCCGCGGTCTTGATAACATCCAAATTATGCTCGATCACCACCACAGTATTGCCTGCATCACGCAGTCTGGAAAGGATCTTGATGAGTTTATCCACGTCGTAACTATGCAAACCCGTCGTCGGCTCATCTAAAATATACAGCGTTTTGCCCGTCGAACGCTTGGCAAGTTCAGTAGCCAGTTTCACACGTTGCGCTTCGCCGCCCGAAAGGGTTGTGGAACTTTGTCCCAACTTGATATAGCCCAACCCAACTTCTTGCAAGGTCTTGATTTTATTGTAAATGGCGGGATGGTTTTGGAAGTATTCCACACCTTCGTCCACCGTCATATTCAAAACGTCGGAGATGTTTTTGCCCTTATAGCGTACTTCCAGCGTTTCGCGGTTGTAACGCGCGCCGCCGCAAACTTCGCAGGGCACGAAAATATCAGGCAAGAAGTGCATCTCAATCTTGATGATGCCGTCGCCAAAACAATGTTCACATCTGCCCCCTGCAACGTTGAAAGAGAAACGACCGCTCTTGTAGCCCCGTTCCTGCGCATCGGGTGTCATCGCGAATAGGTCGCGAATGGCGTTAAACGCGCCCGTGTAAGTGGCGGGATTACTTCTCGGCGTTCTGCCGATCGGGGATTGATCGATGGCGATTACTTTGTCAAAATGCTCGATACCGTCGATTGTATCGAACTTCCCTTCGATTTGCCGCGCACCGTTCAAACGGTTGGCAAGGGTGGGATAAATGATTTCGTTGACAAGGCTGGATTTACCGCTCCCCGATACCCCCGTCACCGCCGTCATTAAGCCAACGGGCAGAGAAACGTCGATACCTTTCAAGTTGTTTTGGCGGCAGCCCTTGACGGTTAAATATCGCCCGTCGGGAACTTTGCGCACCGCAGGTACGGGGATGATTCTTCGCCCAGCCAAATAGTCGCCCGTGATCGAGCCTTCGGCGTTCATCACGTCCATGGGTGTACCTTTTGCAACGACTTCGCCGCCGTGCACCCCTGCTTTCGGCCCGATATCCAAAATATAATCTGCCGCGCGAATGGTGTCTTCGTCGTGTTCCACAACGATAAGCGTATTCCCCAAATCCCGTAACCCTTTCAAGGATGCAAGCAACTTTTCGTTATCGCGTTGATGCAAGCCTATGGACGGCTCGTCCAAGATATACAAAACGCCCGTCAGCGCGCTGCCGATTTGCGTTGCCAAACGGATACGCTGGCTTTCTCCGCCCGATAGAGTGCCTGCCGTACGCGAAAGCGTAAGATATTCAAGCCCGACGTTGGCAAGAAAGCCAAGCCTACTATTGATTTCTTTTAAAATGGCATCGGCAATGATATGTTGCGTGGGGGTGAGTGATGCCTTTAACTCGTCCACAAATTCGCAAAGTTTTGCCACCGTAAGTTCGCAAACTTCCCAAATATTTTTACCGCCCACCGTCACGGAGAGCGCTTCCTTTTTTAAGCGTTTGCCGTCGCAGGTTTCACAATGGGAAACGCGCATCAGCCGTTCAATGTCGGCGCGCACGCCCGCCGAAGTGGTTTGCGCATAGCGGCGTTGCAGGTTGTTGACGTACCCTTCCCAAGACTTTTTGAAACTGCCTTGAAACGTGCGCGAAGAGTATTGCATATCAATCCGTTCGCCGCCGTTGCCGTACATCAAAAGATGGTAGATTTCAGGCGACAAATCCTGCACGGGTACGTCCAAAGAAAAGCCATAGGCTTTTGCGATGGCGGAAACTTCCATCAGCGCCATAGATTGCGAGCCTAAATTCCAGCCCGTAATCCGCATCGCACCCTCCCGCAAAGTCTTCGTTTTGTCGGGGCAAATCAAATCGGGATCGACCACCTGTTGCACGCCCAAACCCAAGCAGGTCGGACACGCACCGTAAGGGGTGTTGAAAGAGAACATTCTCGGCTCGATTTCTTCAATCGAAATCCCGCAATCGGGACAAGCGTAGTTGGACGAATAGAGCGTTTCTTGCTCCCCATCGTCAATCACCACCAGCCCGTCGGCAAGTTTGAGAGCCATTTCCAAACTGTCCGTCAAACGTTTGCGAATGGTGGGCTTTACCACCAAGCGGTCAACCACGACGGAGATATTGTGCTTGATATTCTTCTCTAAGCGGATTTCTTCCTGCAAATCGTACACAATCCCGTCGATTTTTACCCTGCCGTAGCCGCTTTTTCGGAATGATGCAAGTTCCTTGACGTACTCCCCTTTCCGTCCGCGAACGACGGGGGCGCATACCAAAATCTTACCCCCTTCGGGCATCGCCAAAACTTGGTCGGTGATTTCGTCCACCGTTTGACGGCGGATTTACATACCGCATTTCGGACAATGCGGAACGCCGATGCGGGCGAAGAGCAGACGCAAATAGTCGTAAATTTCCGTCACCGTACCCACCGTCGAGCGGGGATTGTGCGACGTCGTTTTTTGATCGATGGCGATTGCAGGGGAAAGGCCTTCAATACTCTCGACGTTCGGCTTTTCCATCTGCCCTAAAAATTGACGGGCGTAGGACGAAAGACTTTCTACGTATCTGCGTTGGCCTTCGGCGTAGATGGTGTCAAAGGCAAGGGTACTCTTCCCGCTGCCCGAAAGCCCGGTAAGCACCGTCAACGTATTTCTCGGTATCCGCACGTCGATATTTTTTAAGTTGTTTTCTTTCGCACCTTTAATGATAATCTCGTCCATGGTAGCCCCTTTTTGCTATTTTTACACTTCTCGGCTGGGTTTAGCCGCCCCGTTGCGCCTTGCGAAGTTTCGCTTTCAGTTGCGCAATCGTTTCCCGAATTTCAATCGCTTTTTCAAAGTCAAGTTGGCTGCTTGCGAGTTTCATCAGCGCTTTCAACTTCTCAATTTCATCGGGAATATCCCGCAATTCTACGTCTTCGCTCACCTTCTTTTTCTTGGTGACGTTGAGCGTAGAAGTAATCGCTTTTTCTATCGTTTTCGGCGTGATGCCGTGTGCCTGGTTATACGCATCCTGCACCTTTCTGCGGCGCTCCGTTTCCCCGATCGCCCGTTTCATACTGTCCGTGATCACGTCCGCGTACATTACTACGCGGCCATCGACGTTTCTCGCCGCGCGCCCGATCGTTTGAATGAGCGCCGTATCACTACGCAGGAAACCTTCCTTATCCGCATCGAGTATGCACACCAACTTTACTTCGGGCATATCCAGCCCTTCACGCAATAAGTTGATACCGCAAAGGACATCGAACTCACCGCTGCGCAAGCCGTTGACGATCTCCACCCGCTCTAAGGTGTCGATGTCGCTGTGCATATATTTTACCTTAATTTTGTGTTCTTTAAGATAGTCGGTCAACTCTTCCGCCATACGCTTTGTCAGCGTAGTGATTAAAACCCTGCCCCCGTCCTTTACCGTTTTTTCGATTTCGGAAAGCAGGTTGTCGATTTGCCCTTTGGTCGGGCGCACTTCAATAAGGGGATCGAGCAAACCCGTCGGACGAATAAGTTGTTCCACCGTTTGCCCCGACTGCGAAAGTTCGTATTGCGCAGGGGTTGCGGACACGCAAATAAGTTGCGGAATACGTGCGTCAAACTCATCAAACGTCAACGGACGGTTATCGTATGCCGCCCGCATACGGAAACCGTAATCTACCAAGTTCTTCTTACGGGAAAGGTCTCCGTGATACATTGCACGGATTTGCGGAATGGTCATATGGCTTTCGTCGATAAAGACCAAGAACTCCCCTTTCGGAAAATAATCGAGCAAGGTAAAGGACGGATCGCCAGGTCTGCGACCATCAAAATAACGGCTGTAATTTTCTATCCCCGTGCAGTAGCCGATCTCTTTGAGCATCTCGATATCGTGTTCGGTGCGCTGGCGCAGGCGTTGCGCTTCCAAGAGTTTCCCTTCGTCTTCAAACGCGCGCACTTCCCCTTGCAAATCCGTTTCAATCATCGAAAGGGCGCAAGAGAGCTTTTCCGTGCCGACCGCATACTGGCTGGCGGGGAAGATACAAGCGTGAGAAAGTTCGTTGATTTTTTTGCCTGTCAGAGCCTCTACTTCGTAAAGTTTGTCGATTTCGTCCCCGAAAAATTCCACGCGGATTGCCACTTCGGAGTTGGACGCAGGGAAAATTTCCACCGCATCGCCACGCACACGGAAGGACGAACGCTTAAAGTCCACGTCGTTGCGGGCGTACTGTAACTCAATGAGTTTTCGCAGCAACGCGCCGCGCTCCCACTCATCGCCAGGCCGCAAGGACAGGGAAAGACGGAAATATTCTTCGCGCGCGCCCAAGCCGTAAATAGAGGACACCGACGCCACCACGAATACATCCTGCCGCTCCATCTACGAACAGGTTGCGCTATTGCGGAGTTTGTCAATTTCGTCGTTCAAACTCATGTCCTTTTCGATGTAGGTATCGGTGGACGGAATATAACTTTCGGGTTGGTAATAATCGTAATAAGAAACAAAATATTCTACTCGATTTTCGGGGAAAAATTCACGGAACTCGTTGCACAGTTGCGCCGCGAGCGTTTTGTTGTGCGCGATCACAAGCGTCGGACGACCGACGTTTTGGATCACGTTTGCCATCGTGAACGTTTTACCGCTGCCCGTCACGCCAAGCAAGACCTGCGTGCGCAGGCCGTCTAAAACACCTTCCGTCAATTTTTCGATGGCTTGCGGTTGATCGCCTGTCGGCGAAAATGGCGCACGCAATTTGAACGGCATATTCTATCCCCCTTTTTTATTTTTACGAACATTCGTTTGCATTATACCATTTTACATTAAAAATGTAAAGAACTTGAAAACAAATTTTTGAAAAACTTGTATGGGCGATTCACGAATCGCCCGTTGAGCCGCGACGACGTATTGCGCCGTATTATACCCCACTTGTCAGAATTTTGCCATCGGAATATGAAAGCAAGACAAGGAGCACGCGGCGTACCCGACGGGAGTGTACACAGACGTACACGAGCAAGGGAAAACGCAAGCACGACGCCGTATTACACCACATTTACTGGTTTTTGCCGTCGGAAAACGCAAGCGCGACGCCGTATTGCACCGCATTTATAGGATTTGCCGTCGGAAAATGCAAGCAAGACAAGGTACGCGCGGCTTACCCGACGGGAGTGTACACAGACGTACACGAGCAAGGGAAAACGCAAGCGCGACGCCGTATTGCGCCGCATTTTACAGGCAAAAAAGATAAGGGGAAGATACGCTCAACACATACCTGCCCCCACCTTTTCTTATAAGATCGTTCTTACGAAAGCATAACTTTCGCGCAAAATACTACTCTTGCCATTCGTCCAAGTACCCATACGTTCGAAGGTGTAAGGGCCGACCGAGCCAGGTTCTTGGTCTTGCGTGTGGAAAGGCCCAAGCAAGTTGCGGTTGCCCACCGTCAATACAAGGGTGATTTCGTTTTCGCCGACCTGCAAATAATCGGACAAATCCAAGCGGCGGCTAAACATCATTCTACCCGCAAACTTGCCGTTTACATAAACGTCGATCAAGTGGAAACCTTTTTCGATAACAAGTTCGCAAGCGGTGTCTTCCACCATCACTTTTTGTTGGAGCGTAATGTTGCCCGAGAAGAAAGGATACCCTTCTTCAATGAGTTTCGTAATCGTCTTCTTTTGTGCGCCTATGCGGAAGTTTTGCCCGAGTACGATACCGTCGCGGCTACCAGGCTCAAAGTCGCCATACACACCAAAGTCACCTTTGAGTGCAACCGCTTCAATGTCGGTGTCGTAAGCAAGACAGTTCTTCAAACTTTCCGTCACGTTTTCACCAAAGAGCGCATAATATACTTGTTCGCTTTGGAAGTAGTCAATTTTGATAAGAACGTCGTTTCCGCCCAACTTCAACAAGGCTGCAACGTCGTACTTATACAACGGTTTCTCAACGTCCGAGCAACCGCATTTTTCCACCGCTACGCCGTTCACCCAAACCGCTTTTGTGTTGGTATCTTCGGCAAGCAGAACGCATTTTGCGGGTACCATGTCCACGTCGAAGTGATATTTTAAGTACAACTCACCCTTATAACGGCGTTTCAACATTTCGTCAAATACGCCCATGTGGTGCAAGGGTTCAGAGAAGTTTTCACCATCCGTCGAATAGGAAACAAAGTCCAGGGTAAGATAGTTTTCAGGCGCACCGCAAACGGTGAACTCTTGCCCCAGGTACAAGGGTTTGAGCGCTTTTTCCGTTTTCGGGGTTTCGTCCGAAAGGTAGAGAATATAACTCTGCCCTTCGTCCAAACTAAGTTCCAGCCCAACAGGGGAATATTCGTCCTTCAAAATATCGTAGGAAAGGAAGGAAGTGCCTTCTTTTAAGGTAAACTTTGCCGTCGCTTGCGCGGTGCCAACGTTCGTGATATAGATAAAGGTTTTACCGTCCGCGTCTTTACGAATGGCGCTGCGCACGTCCGAACCGCAGGTCGTACAGGTAAACGGTTGCGCTGCAAGCATTTCTTCATAGGTCGTATTGGTTGCCAAGTAATCGTAGTTGAATGGCTCGCCTTCCAAGTAGGTAGGCTTTTCGTCCGCCAACAAAATCTTACCGCCCGCGTTGACAAATTCACGCAACAGTTTTTCCGTGGATACGTCCATCGTATAGATTTTCGGCAAAATCAAGTATTCATAACGGCACTTGCCAACGATGAGCGCGCCGTCTTCCACTTTGGCGTATTTGCTCATAATCGTTTCGTCGAGCAAGTGATGGGGAAGGTGCTTTCCGCACAATTCTACAAGCAAGCCGCTAATTGCACTATCCAACGCGGAAATCGCGTGGCCCGTTTCAGGCTCCATACGTTTGTAGTCAAAATACGCGCTACGAATGGGGTGCAAAACACCCACGTTTACCTGCTCTTCGCTTTCCGCAATCATCATCCCCAGGACGGAGAAGTAATCGTTAAACTCCTTAAAGTTTTTGTTCACCCAGGGGTTCACCGACGAATAATGCGCGGGATAATCGCGTTTTCTTTGGCCGTGTTCGGTGTAGGGCAACAAGTGTTGACACATCAAGTTTACGCCCGTGACGTATTGCGATTCCGCAATCTTTTTGAGTTGTAAGGGGCTGACGTCCCAACCGCAACAGCCATAGGTTTCAGTAAGGATTTGCTTTTGCCCCAACTGTGCTGCGACGGAAGAAACTTGCTTGCCTGCAAGTTCGTTGTAGATATGGTTGCCTAAATAGTCAATTCCAGGAATGTGCTCGTATTCATAGAACGGCATAATGCCCGCACAGCACCACATTTGGCCGCCCAACCAGTCTTCTTGTACGTAGTGACCCGTCAACTTGTAGCCGTTCTGATCGCACCAGTCGTAAACGCGCTTACCGAAGTTTTCCAGCATCAACGATTGCATGGATTTCCAGAATTTATAACGGAATGCGCGGTAGCCTTCCTTTTCCACGAACAGCAAGCCAAGCCCATCCAAAATGTCTTCACCGTATTCTTTTGCATAGTACGGCGGGAGTACTTTCGTGTACGGCGTACCCCAACGGTAATATTGCGGCTCATCCGTGAAAAACCCTTTTAGGGAATAGGTGTCGCGCTTTTTGTATTCTTCGTGCGTTTGTTGTAGGAATTGATCGACTACTTCGGGGTTCAAAATGTCCGCCGTGCTCGTTGCATAGTGTTCGTAAACGTTCAAATACTCCTTTGCGCCCACGTCCTTTTGTACGCGAACGAGTTTTTCCCCATCCATATCGTAGGACACCAACGCCTTTTCATCGTAAGCGCCCACGCAGTAAGTCAAATAACGATCGTGGTTTTCGATGTCTTCCAAAAGTTTGCCGCCGACAAACCCCGAAGGCCAGCCGTTTTCGTCATAAGCGTATGCCTCCATCCCGAGTTCTTCCGCTTTTTCGCAGCACGCTTTGATACAACTAAACCACTTTTCGCCCAAGTATTCCGTCTTCAAGCCCCCGCGCGCGTGCATAAAGAACCCGCCCACGCCGTTGGCGTTCATCCATTCAATTTGTTCGACCAAACCTTGTTCATCCAGTTCGTCGTTCCAAGACCAAAACGGAATACATTGATATTTCTTGTCAACCTGTTTCATTTCTTTCTCCTGTTTTTTACGGTCTTTCGCTCAAAACCGTTTATTTTTCTTTCTTTCATATTTGCGCCGTTCAACGCGTACCTGCCCCCGACTTTTAGGGATTAGTGCCCCAAAATATTTTGGAGCGCAGGGGTAATTTGCGCCGTAACGACTTCGTATCCCGTGGCGGTCAAGTGCCCGCCGTCCGTGGTATAGCCATCGTACACTTCCCCGATGGATACGTCGTAGAGCGGTGTAAATAGATCCACAAACGCAAAGCCGTAGCGATCCGCAAGCAGGCGAATACTTACGTTATTATATGCCGCTTTTTGGTTGTTTTTACCCCAGTACTCACCGCCCATTGCTGTCAGCGACAAAACCACTACTTTGGTTTGCGGCAGGTTGGTCTTCAACCCATGCAAAATCCGTTCGTAGTTGTCCAGCATTGTGTCAAAATTGTTTGCGCCGATGAGCAGAACCGCCACCTGCGGTTTTAAATCATACACCGAAACCTGCAAGCGGTTTTCTAAATCAAAAGTCGTATCCCCGCCGATACGGCGGTTCACTGTAAGATACTGCGGATAGTAGGTTTGTAAATCATATCCATCCGTCAGGCTGTCGCCAAGGAACGCAACTTCCACTTCGTAATCATCGTATTCCGCATTTTCCTTTTCGTACTGCGCCATTTTCGCCGCACGGTAGTTGGCAACCATCTGTTGCCATTTCTTTTGCTTTTGATGATCTTTGATGGCTTTGCCGACGAACACGCCCCCTACAACCAGCGATGCCGCAAGCATAGCCGTCACGATGATTCGCCAAACCTTCTTTTTCACGACGACACCTATCCGCATAAAAAATATCTATTTTTTATCTGGTTTTTAATACTTTGGACTATTATAACATAGCCTTTTGTAAATTGCAATACCCTTTTGAAAGAAAAAACACCCATTTCAGGGTGTTTTGTTTGTTTTTAGCGTATTAGCCATCCAGTCTTTGCACTTCACCGCCGCCAACCGGTACAACGTACAAATGCGCGTCACCCGCCAACTGCGATTTATAGTCCACAAAGTATAACTTATCTTCCACAATAACAAATTCCATTGCGTAGTAGCCGCTGGATTCCGCAAGGAGTGCCGTTCCTGCCGTTGCCGTCGTCACGATTGCCGAAACCTTAAACAAACCGTTTTTCGCCGTCTTCGTGGTATCCGAATAGTAATAAACATAGCCGTCTTTGTATTGAATGGATACAGGGTCAACGTCTTCTACCATCACTATTTTTTCCGTACCATCCAACTTACAACGGGACAACTGCTTATTCGCCCAAACCAGACCATACATATCACGATAATACAAATACGTTCCGTCCGTATCAAATGCGGTAGTATGGATTTCCTTCCCATCGACTTTTACCGTGGTGTCCGTTTGCGTTTGCATATCGTAGCAATGAATGTTGTTGCCATCTACAAAATACAACTTACCATCCACAACGCGCAGGTTGGTGACGCCCTTATCGTAAACGATTACGTCTTCTGTACCGTCCAACCTACATTGATGGATTGCCGTTTTTGCACCCGCCGCATTTTCTTCAATATAGTACATGTATTCGCCGTCTACGCAGAATTCAAACGCGGAATAGGTGCTGATTTTTACCAAATTGCCGCCCGTCTTCAAGTTAACGCTATATACGTCGTTGTTGACAAGCGTGGTGACCATATTTACAAACAATACGTCGCCGACAATGTTGAAATCTACCACTTTATCTGTGGTAACAGCGTAGTTCAACTTCGTTGCAGGGTTATAGCAATGCAAAGTTTTCCCGTCCCAAATATCCAAATAGTAGATATTGCCGCCGTAAGTCTGCATTTTGCTACCCGTGCTGATGGGGGTACCAGGTTCGGGTCTGGTGAATCCATCCAAAAGGTTAACAGCATTTTGGTTAGACAAGTTATACTTCATCAACTTATAACCGTCCACGTCGTAGTAATACAAGTTCGACCCGTCGTACGCCAACGAGCAAACCCCCATTTCACTACCTTCAATCACTCTTTCCCCAGGAAGATTGTTGTCCACAAGCGGAGAAGTACTTACTGCATAAATACCATTCCCGATTACGCTGGTTGAGAACTTATCCACATTGACGTAGTACAACTTATTATCGACAACCGTCAAGGAATCCCCCGCATCCGTCGTCAGCTTTCTACGAACTCCAGAAGAAATGGTGTACTTTTCAATGTAGTCCCCGAGCAAATTGTTCACGGTGTAGTACAACACGCCGTCCGCATAGGTGAGATTGTTGATTTTTTCGTCCACCACCAACGTTCTGGCTTGTTCCACTCCACTCACGTTAATTTTGGAAAGCTTGTTGCCGTTTGCACCGTCCGCAAAATACAATTCGTTGCCGATCAGTTTCAAATAGTGTGCTTTCCCTACACTCAAGCAAGTGGTCACAGGTTCTTCACCGCTAAGATCCGTTTTATAGATCCCCGATTTGTCGTTGAACAAACCATTCGCGGCGTAATAAACCGTTTCACCACTTATGTTGGCATACCGCATATTGGCCATCGTAAATATGTTTTGTGTCGCAGCAGAGCCATTAGTATAAGTAGCCGTCTTCACGGAAGAAATCAAAGAAGCCTTGCTTACATACGCGATACCGTCTTCGTAAGGGATTATATCCACCGCTTGCGCGCTGCTTACTTTGACGAGTTCTCCCGTTGCCGTATCGTAGAGATACAGCTCGTTATCATCCATCGCGTTTTGGAAATACAGTTGACCGTCTGCGGAATACGCCATGAACCGCTCTTCGTCGTTTGCCGTAATTTTCAAGGTCGCTTGCAAAACAAGTGTATTATGGTTTTTATCTTGAATGGTCGCCGTAATGTTGTACGAGCCGATTTCCGTTGCAGAGTTCGTCACACCGACTACGTCACTCGTATAAATGACAGCTGCCGTCGTAGGCAAAGACCCCGCAATCGCAATTTTATGCGGATTACCGTCGTATTCAAAGGACGCACCTTCAAAAGTAACACCGGTTAGGTCCACGGGGTTGATCACCAGTTGCGCCGTCGCGGTGTAATCGTTATAACCTGCCTTGCTCACTTTTACGCCGATAGTATAGGTGCCCACATCCACGTAGGGGCCCGCGTTCGTATAGGTCACCGTTGCGTCCGCCGGTGCACCTGCAACTGCCAACGTGTGTTCCAACCCATCATAGTCAAGCGTGTTGCCAACGAAAGAAATCCTTTCAAAATCCTTATTTTCAGGGATCGGATCGTCGGGAGTACTGTCACCGGGGGTACTATCGTCGGGAGTACTGTCCGCAGGCGTGCTGTCCGTAGGAGTACTATCGTCAGGCGTGCTACCATCAGGGGTACTATCCGCAGGAACAGTTGCGCTCTGCGTATCACCATCTCCGCTACCGCCACAAGCGGAAAACGCGCAAACAGGCATCACGCATGACGCCAAAGCAATCACTAAAAACCGCCAAAACTTCTTCATTTTATTTCTCCTTATTTATATTTATCGTTCTTTTAATCAAATCACCAACATTAAAACGTTTCTGTTTCGTCGGGGCGCAGGAAACTCTTGCGGAGCGCGAAAGGATAAACGAATACACTCACAATCAAACACAGCACCAACGCCAACAACGCACATGCGACGCCCAAAAGGAAACCGAGAATCCAAAACGCCAACTTAACCGTCAGCAACCAAATAATGCCATCCAAATCTAAGGTGAAAATCAAGCCCGGAAACTTAACAAAGCCCCAAGACAACACTTCCGCGAACATTTCCCCGACAAAGTTATTCTTTAAGAACAAACAAGAAATGAACGGGAAGAATAAAATGGAAATCCCGCAAAACGTCAAGGTGGTTTGCGCGTCCCATGCTCCCGAACCAGCAATCGAAAAAATCAGCAAAAGCGCCGTGATAATACCACTCCATATGTATGATTTCTTTCTTTGACCTGCGCTGTACTCAATCGCCGCCCTTTTCTTCGCTTCTTTTTGTTTCTTCTCACAATCCTTACACAGCACTCTCGTACCCGATCCGCCAAAGCGTTCACGAACAATGTCTGAGGCTTCATAAAGGGGCTTATTACAACTCTCACATACCGCAAGAACAGGTTTCGGCGGTTGCGGCGCGGCCACGGGCTTCGTGACTTGCTCAGCAACAACGGGCTGGACAGGTTGCGCAGGTGCGGCAGCTTGCGCGACTGCTACTTCTTCACCTACAAGCGCGCTCACGCTTACGCCAAAAATCTTTGCGAGTAACGACAACGTGCCCACCGAAGGTTCCACTTCGCCGTTTTCCCATCTCGACACAGCTTGCGGCGTCACAAAAAGTTGTTCCGCTAATTCTTTTTGGGTTAAACCCTTTTCCATTCTTAATTGTTTAATGGTTTCGCCTAACATATAAAAAAGTTCTCCTTGCTTTTTTCTTTTATTGTACAACACAAATAAACAAAATGTTAACTTTTTTCGCTCAACAATCCGTTGAACTTATCAACAAAAAGTGGAATTGCCTTTTATCAAGCTTTTTTCGGCTTTTTGTATAAAAAAAAAGCGCTGCCTGCAAAGCAGACAGCACTGACAAAAGTGTTTTTTCGCTTTGCTGCGACACAAAACATACATCATTTATCAAAAAAGATTTCTGTAACGCGAAAAAGGTACACTCCTATCCGAAGTATACTTTTTTGATAAATCAGTTCTGGTCGCATTTTTATTGTACCGCTTTTTCTAATATCTGTCAATATCTTTTACAAAAATATTTGTAAAGATTGTAAAAATCATTTTAAGATTTGGCGGATGGCAAAGCATTGTAAACGCTTGGGAAGAGCGTTCAAAAGCAACAAAAGTTTGTTGCGGTTGATCGAATAATGGAATTTCGGCTTTCTTTTTTGCAGAATTTTTGCCGTTTTTTGCGCGATTTTTTCAGGGGAAATGCACTTAGATTCCACCCCGTCCACTACTTTTTTGAACCGTTTTGCATTGCATTGATAGGTCTTTGTCCGCGCGCAAAACCGATCAAGTGCCGACGTCGAAACGCCAAGCATCCCTGTCGAAACCGCCCCCGCGCGCAGAACGGAAACGTCCACGCCAAGTAGTTGCAATTCCATCCGCAAAGAGTAGGCGTACTTATCCAGCGCACTTTTTGTGATGGCGTAAATCCCCGTAAAAGGTAAGGGATCGAGCGGCGCAAGTTCGCTGGTCGTCAGCAAAATTCGGCTGCCCGATTTTAAGAGCGGCATAAACGTTTTGTTGATATAGAATGCACCGTAAACGTTGATTTTAAAAATGCGGTCAAAGTCCTGATCAGACATCTCCACCAACGAATCGAGCATATACACGCCCGCAAAATGCACAATGGCAAAAAGCGAATCCGTTTCCTTGCAAACCCGCTCAAAAGCCGCCTGTATGCTTACCGTGTCGGTAACGTCCGCTTGCACGGGAATCATATTTTCTTCCGCTGCGCCAACCAATTTATCCAGCGCGAAAACGGTGTATCCGTCCGCCGCCAAACGGCGAGCCGTCGCCAAACCCATACCGCCGTATGCGCCCGTGATTAAAACATATTTTCTTTCCATAGCCCTTGTTTTTTACTTGTTTTTACGTTCAACGCGAACCTGCCCGCATCTTTTTATGAAAACAGACAGGATTCACACACAAAAACAAGCCCCTTTTTTGTGTCTATTTTTTGTTATATACAAAAGAGACAGCCGTTTTATGGGCTGTCTTCTATTGTTTACAATTCTACTACGCTACGCGTTTTACGGCTTTCTTCTGCCGCAAAAACAAGCAAGTGGCTTGCCACCGAATCATCCAAGTAGGTGATCGAAGACGACGCCTTTTCACCGTTCAAATAACGAACGATGTCGTGCATGATACCGTAGTCACCGCCGCTGTGGCCGCCGTATTTGGCGTTATTTACTACTTGGTTGGACAGGTCGATAACTTCTTCGGTATAGGACACCGTAGCCGCTTTATACGAACGATAAATGAGTTTATCTTCTTCCAGTTTACCTTCGAGTTCCCCTTCCGTGCCAACGATGTGCAAGTATCTTGCAGGACGTACCGTACCACAGGACAATGTGAACGTTGCAACGCTGCCGTCCGCAAAATCCACCAAAACGTTTTGACGGTCCATCAAGTCACCACCGCAGGTGTACGCACACTTGCCGTATTTGTGTTGACGAAGGAACGCTTCCTTTTCTTCGGGGGTGATTTGGTCGTAAGGTTTATCGAGATGATCCCAAACCAAGAACGGCATCGTGTCGTTGTGGTAGTACATATCCACCGAGTTATATTGACAGGTTGCCTTGTGGGGACAATCGAAACAGTATTCGGTTGCGCCTGCGGGAGCATTTTGGGGAACAAAGTGCGCGCGGTGGCCAAAGCAGGAAACCGCCTGTGCCTGTGCGCCGTTCAACCATGCAACCAAATCCATATCGTGACAGCATTTTGCAAGTAAAATGGGGCTGCCGCATTCCGCTTCGCTCGACCATTTGCCGCGAACGTAACTGCTCATATAATGGGGCACCCAAACGTGTTCGTTCATTTCCATAGAAACGACTTTTCCGAGTTTTCCCGATTCGAGCATCGCTTTTACCGTCTTGTAGAAAGGACTGTAACGCAATACGTGGCACACGAATACTGCACAGCCGATTTCCTTTGCCGCACGTTGAATATCAAGCAATTCCTTACGGTTTGCAACAATCGGCTTTTCAAGGAGCATATTGCGCTTGGACGCCAAAATTTCCATCGCAGTTTCGTAGTGTACTTGGTCCATCGTCGCATTCACGACAATATCTACGTCCAACCCCGACGCCAAAAATTGTTGATATGTGGTAAACACTTGCCCATCGGACAAGCCGTATCTTTCTTTTGCTACTTGCAGTTTATAGGGGTTGGTGTCGATGATTGCGGTCACTTCTAATTCCTGCGGTTCATCCAAAGAATAGTCCGCATAAACCTGCCCGCGGTTGCCGTATCCTACAACTGCTATTTTGATTTTTTTCATAGTACCCTTCTTTGTTATAGGGAAACCGACTGAGATCGGTTTCCCCACAACCTATTTTGTTTAGTCTTCCTTCTTCTTCAAAAGCGTTGCCGCTACGCCGAGCATCATGATCGCCGCCGCCATACCGCTTGCTACACCAGAGCAGCCAGATTTTGCAGGGGATTCTTCCGAACCGGTGCTGCTGGTAGAACCAGAGTTGCTGGGTTGTTCGGGTTGCTTTTCAGGAACTTCCGCCAAAGCCGCTTCGAATGCTGCAACCAACGCGTTAACGTCTTCTTCGGATTCAGCCGCCGCGATAGCCGCTTTCACGTTTGCATATAAGGTAGCGATAGCCGCCATACCTTCGTCGTCGTACAAGTCAGGATCAATATCCTTCTTCAAGTTATCAACGGTCGTGTTTGCTGCCGCTTTTACAGCGTTCAACGCTTCGGTTTCTACTTCTTCCTTCGTCTTGATTTCGTCGATAGCCGCTTTTGCACCTGCTACGATTTCGTCAATCGCTGCTTCGGATTCAGCCGCTTCGATTGCCGCTTTTGCAGCCGCGATGATTTCCGCCTTTTCGGTTGCTTGCGCTTCCAAGTAAACAACGTCTGCCATGTAGGTTTCTACGTCCGCTTTTGCCGCTTCCACAATGATTGACTTGATAGCGATACCGTCGATACCAGCCTTCGTGTTTGCTACTGCGGTTGCAATTTCCGCTTCGGTGGTTGCCGCCGCGATAGCCGCATTACCTTCTTCGATAATTTCAGCCTTCCAAGCCGCTTGTTCAGCAAGGTAAGCAACGTCCGACTTGTAGCCTGCAATTTCCGCATAAGCCGCCGCCTTTACAGCCGCGAGTTCTTCGTCCGCCCATTGAGCAGCCGTCTTCAAAGCGTCGATAGCCGCTTTTGCGTTATTCACAGCCGTATCAACGTCTGCTTCGGTAGCCGCCGTCAAGATTTCCGCTTTTGCGGTTTCGATGAGTGCCAAACGTTGATTTTCTTCGTTTTCACGGAACAAACCAGCCTTGTAGCCTTCGAGTGCAGTTGCTTGTTCTTCGCCGTAAGCCGCTACGTATTCTTCATAGTTTACGAAACCGTTTGCAGTATTGTACAGCGTGACGTCTTCCTTCAATTCATACATAATGTAAACGGGGTTGCCGTTAACGCCCTTCAATTCCATCATCGCACGCGTGGGGAACCTTGTACCTGCGGGAATGGTGATGGTTTCAACGTCGTCTTTTGCAACGTAGATTTGGAATGCAAAGTAGCCTTTGCCGTTTTCGCCCAAGTTGAACAAACCGTAGTACTTCACTTGATCCGCTTCGCCGTTTACAAGAATCTTACTCGTGTACATATTCGTGTAAGAATAGTTGGGTTCGGTTCCCACTTGCGAGCCGTTACCAAGATAGTCGTCGCCTACGAAGGAAACGCCAAGGTAGCCGCAAGTACCATCGTGGCCTTGTACGTAACTTACGCTTTCAATCGACGTTTGTGCAACAGATTCGATACCATAAGCCTTGTCGGATACGCTGGTCACATAGGTAGCGCCTGCGCGATATACCACGTTGCTGGTCTTGGACAAGTAGCCATAACTGGGGATCAAAGCGCCTTCCTTAACGGTGATGGGAGATGCCCCACCAACGCCAGCGGCGGATGCTGCATCCATGTTCGTCTTGCCCATCGACAAATGGAACAACATAATGTTATCGGGTTCGCCCGTGTTCAATTCATAACCGTTGTCATAGCAAGCAACACAGCCCCATTCTGCAAGGGTCTTGCCGCCAACCATAATATGATCAAAGAAACCAAGTTTCTTCAAAATCAAGGACAAGTCACCATCGTATGTTTTTACGCCCGCGTTTGCATTCGTCCAGTCAGCACCGCCAAGAGTGACAGCCATCGTGAAGTTACCGTTGCCATACCAGCCTGCAATACGGCCGATGAATGCAACGTCGCTGGTCACATATGCTTCTGCCTCCGTGAGCAACATATCAATCGCTGCCTTTGCGCTTGCAAGTGCGTTTGCTACTTCCGCAGCTGTCGTAGCCGCATGAACAGCCGCCGTTGCTTCTGCCATGATTGCGCCCTTTTGGATGATTTCGTTCTGCGCATATACAACGTCTGCTTTGTAGCTTTCAATTTCCCATAACGCTTCTGCTACAACTGCGCTCTTTTCTTTCACGCCGTCGATCGCCGCCTTCGCGCCTGCAACTGCATCCGCAATTTCCGCTTCGGTGGTTGCCGCCGCTACCGCCGCCTTACCAGCCGCGATTGCCGCATCCTTTGCCGCTGCTTGTTCTGCGAAGTAAACTGCGTTTGCCTTGTAGCCTTCGATTTCTGCGTTTGCAGCCGTCTTAGCCGCTGCAAGTTCTTCGTCTGCGTATTGAGCCGCCGTCTTCAAAGCGTCGATGCTTGCCTTTGCGCTTGCAACGATTGCTTGCACTTCGGTTTCGGAAAGGGTTTCTACGAGTTGTGCTTTCGCAGTTGCTACGATTTCCGCGCGTTGCGCTTCTTCCGCTTCACGGAAAGCACCTGCCTTGTATGCGTCAAGTTCTACTTTTGCCGCGTCAAGGTAACCCGTTACGTATTCAGATTCTTCTACCCATTCGCCTGCCGCCGTCTTAACGTAGGAAACCGTTTCCTTTACAGCGTACGTTTCTCTTGCGCCATTCATCAATGCGTTATAGGTAGGGATTTGGCAGCCTGCCAAAACGGTAATCTTCGTTGCCGCCGCGCCTTGCGTGGTGTTAAATGCGATTACGCCCTTATTGCCCCATACGTTGAGCAATACTTCGCCCGCGGGGGAACCGAGCGCTACGTCGTTCACCAACACGTGGGAATAGAAGTTGGTGTTCGCAAGGAACGCCTTGATATCCACGCTGCCGCCGTTCCAGTTATCAATTTCGGTGGGATAGTCATGCGTAGCAAGTTTGATGAACGTGAAACTGCTGCCGTCTGTTTTTACGAACGCGGATTCAACCGTCGTTTCCTTTTCTACAAGGGGAGTAGCCCAAGAGCCGTCTGCTTGCTTATAGAAGGTCACGTCCGTTTGCGTTTCGTACATCATATAAACAGGGTTGCTGTTGATCTCAAACAAATTCTTCATCGCATACGAAGGGAAGAGCGTACCTGCGGGAATGGTAATGCTTTCCGTTTCTGCTTCCGCCGCACGGAATACAAACGAGAAGTAGCCTGCACCCTTGCTGTTCAAGTTGAACAAACCATAACTTTCTGCTACGCTACCAGCGCCGTCCGCCGTAATCTTGTTCGAGAAATGGTTGAGCGTATATACGTCCGAATAATACTCAGTATGTCTTTCATGCGTCTGACCATCCGCCGCATAGTCGTCGCCCTTCAAGGAAACGCCAAGGTAAGCGTTGTTGTAAGTAGAATCCCAACCCGTCACGTATTTAATGGATTCTACTTCCGTTTTTGCCACC
Source organism: Candidatus Scatosoma sp. (assembly GCA_045652785.1). Taxonomy (GTDB): domain Bacteria; phylum Bacillota; class Clostridia; order Christensenellales; family Borkfalkiaceae; genus Scatosoma. Next base: position 19,838 of record JAZOLF010000150.1, read on the forward strand.
GCCATTACGCCGTAAGCAACGCTGGAATCCATCGTAACAAAATCACAACCCGCACGATATACGGTTGCGGTTGCATCTCCTTGTAAATACGAATGGCTGGGGATCAACGCGCCTTCCAAAATCGTCAAACGAGAGCCCGATTTGACGCCTGCCGCCGTAGCCGCCGCCATATTTTCTGCACCCATCGACAAAGGAATTTGCAACGTGTAGTCGGGTTCACTTTCGTTGAGCCAGTAAATGTTGCTATAACAGGTGGTACAGCCCCATTCTGCCAACGTTTTGCCGCCAACTTTAATGTGGTTGAACAAATCCAGTTTGTTCAACAAGCTCGGCAAATCTCCCGTACCTTTGTAATCTTTTTGACCTGCAATTTCGTTCGTCCAGTCTGCTTCGCCAAGCGTAAGACGAATTTCAAAGTTGCCGTTGCCGTGCCAACCTGCGATGCTACCCATCATCGCGATATCTTTCGTCGCGTAGGTAGCGTCCGCTTGCGCAACCACGTCTTCGGGTTGATTGAGTTCAACCGCTGCAACCGATACAGCCGAAAGACCTACCGTTGCACAGAGCCCTGCCAAACATGTTTTCATCCATTTTTTCATGTTTTTTCTCCTTATCCTTTTTTATTTTTTAGGCCAAACGGTGCTGTCCGTCTTGGTAAGCGCCGCGTTGGTCAAGATGCCATTTTTCTGCAAACCCGTGAACACTTGTTTCATTTGCTCGGTGTCACCGATGTACAAAGCGTAGTTGTATTCCAACGGTACGAAGTCAATCATCTTACGTTGAATACCAGGGTTGATATAGCCGTAGTTAATCGTCGAATAACTGGGAACCAGTTCTGATTCATCAAATTCGAAGTATTTATCGAAGTATTGACGGTTCGCCTTTTCGGTGAAATAACTGTTCGATTTACGGCCGCGCGATGCGATGTACTTATCTGCATTCGGCAAGCAGATACCTACGCCCCACTTGTCTTCGTTTACGAACGCGCACCAGCCGCCATTTACCATCTTACCGTTGAGTGCGTAGTAATATTCGCTGCCAACCGTATGATTTTTGCTCATTTTAACTTCCGATCTACCGTTTTGTTCACTCGTGTTCGGGTCGAAGATAACGCCCTGCTTGGTTTCACAGTAGAAGTAGTTGAGCGGGTACACGAAGTAGGTTGCAGGGGTTTCCTGCAAGGAAATGGATACGTTGTCTATCCCCGTAAATTGCGAGAAATCGGTGTATCTGTTTTCTACCATGAGCGCACCGCTTTCATCAAAGTAATAGGTCGCTTCGATGTAGCCGTTTGCTTGAATGTTCGTGTAGAAGAACCATTCCTGCCCTTTCATCTTCACGTACAACTTATCGCTTGCGTATTCATAGTCGATAATTTGGGGCGTGTGTCCGCCAAAGTCACCACATTGAATCGGGTTGTAAATGGGTTGCCCCGTTTCCGTGTGCCCAGGGTAGTAGGAATCCGTATCTTCGGGGTCGTAGTCAGGCAAGTAACCGTTCTTATCCGTGACGTTTAAGTAATAGGAAGGTTGCACTTCACGACCAAGGTCGTAAATGTTGATCAAGTTTACGTTCGCGCTGCTGACCTGTTGCACGAAACTGGGGTCAACGTCACGGTTGATACAAATATTACCGTCGCTGTCCATATATTCGTACACGTCTTCTTCCAACTTTTCCAAGTACGTGATACAGCCTCCATAGTACGGGGACGTACCCATAATGGTCGAGCCGTCGCTGACGTACCACTCATCCACCGTGTTGAGCGTTCTGTCCGAAACGCAAAGGGAACGGAACGTGAACGTCCCTTCCTTCGTTTCATCTACGTTTTGGAAGGTAATGGACGTAATTGTTTTACTGAACGCGCCTTGCGCACCTACGCGGAACGCATCCAAGAACGTGCAGAATTCCGTGCTGCCCGCGCTAACGAAGAACTTTTCGGCGTTCGTTTGCGAACGATTGTCGTTATTTTCGTAGTGGATATACCCTACCAAGTCAACGTCCGTTTCCAACACAAGTTTTAAATAATTCTTGTTCTTAATATTGCTGAAAATAGAGTATTCCACACACGCGTTCGCCGTCGGCTCTTCCTTGTTATACTTTTGCAAAGTCTTTTCCAAGCCATCCACAAAGATTGTGGTAAAAGCGTATTCTTCTTCCGTATAGGGTGCGGACGAAACGCCGTCAAACAAAGGGTTGCCCGAAGGGGAAAGTTTATCTTCCGCCTTTTCCAAGCGAACAGGGGGCTGTACGGTAGTGTCATCACCGCCGTTTGCACACGCACCCGACGACAACGCCATCAATCCTGCGAAGAGAAAACATATTGATTTTTTCATCGTTTGATTTTTCATAACTTATTATCTCCCCGTTTCAATCGAAATTGCACGAACGGCAATTTCCTTACCAGCGAACTGCACATAAAGTTTACCAAGATACAAGCCTGCGCGGTCAGCAGGAATTTCTACGGTCATGGTGGACCACTCGTATTCCTGCATATTGCAGCGGATTTCTTGGGTGGAGTGAACCGTCAAATCATCCAATCCTTCGCCGTCCGACGCACCGATATCCGATTTCGACATTGCCAAGCCAAGCGTCAATTTATCCACATCCGTCTTGTTTTGATATACAATCTTGACTTTCGTCGACCCCGTCAACAGAACACTCTTCGTCGTGTGCGGAACGCTGTGGTGCTCACTCATATTTTGCGAGTAACCGATATACAGCGACATCGAAAGCACAGCCGCCGTCGGGTTCTTCACAAAGATGGAAGATTTCAAAACGCCGTCGTACGCGTATGCGCAGTTGACGTCCCAGTCCATAGCGTTGTAAATGTCTTCATACGATTGATAGAACGGCAAACTTTCTTCGTTTACTTCGTAGTCAATCGTCTTGACAAGCACTTTACCCGTACCCACGAACGAAATACGGATCGCTTGAACGTAGCCGCGTTCATTCGTCTTCAAAGGCAGTTTCACACTCGCCGCTTGCGCCTTGTTCACCGTGTCAAGTTCATAGGTGTATCTCGAAGTGAATGTACCGTTGATCTTGTATTCTACGGCAACCGCGGAAACGTTCGAATCCTTATACAAGAAGTATTGCAAGGTCGCATAGCCGTAGCCGTCCGAAGTTGCGTTGTACGTTCTATCTGCGGATGTCACGCTTGCACCGCTGGCCTTAACGTCGAACAACGTACCGCCGCGGTTGGGCTCAAACGAAACATCTACTTGGCTGTTCGTTTCTAAGCCAAAGCAATACTTATCGTTCAAATTGATACCCACGATATCGTAAGGCATAAACCCGATCATTTCGATATTCTTGATCAGAATTGCGTTGTCCACACCTACCGCGTTGTAGATAATTTCAATCTTCGAAAGTTTGCCTTCCATACCGTACTTGCCATACAGGTTTGCGGTGTAAGACTTGCTTTCCGACATTTGTTTAGAAATGGCTAAATCCGCCTTGACAGGAATATCCAGTTCGTTGTAAATACGCACCGTCAAGTTTTCTGCATAGCCGAAGTTTTGGAGCGTAATGTTGAGCGTCGTCAATTCCGCAAGGTCAATGTTCTTGCCTTCGGGAACTCTGAGTTCAAACCCGTAGGACGGTTTGCCCTTTTCGCGGCTTACGACTTCGTTTTCGGTGTACATCAACAAACCGTCAGTTGTGTTGAGTACGCGCGTACCGTCTTTCACGGTAGAAGGAACTACGTAATCCTTAGGGAATACCATACCTTGGGGATTTTCAGCCTGCGCGTCGGACGCATTTTGCAAAGCCTGTTGCGTCGTGTTTTCCGCATTCATCAAAAGGGTTTGTACCGAATCGCTGTCTTCTACCACGATTTCGTGGGGAACGCCTTCGATCGCTTTAATCAAAAATTCGTTCGACCAGTCTTCGTAGTTCACGTTCTTATAGTTCGCTTGGAAACGAATCATCCCAAGGAAGTTCGACGTACCCCAAATGGAGTAGCCGTTCTTATACACTTCGTACAGGTTGAAATCAACGTACGTCCATTCATCCGTTTCGTCCATTTCGATTTGGTGCTGTTCGAGCGCGATACCGCTACCGACACCGCTACCCGTGTAGTTGGGATAGCAGTAATCCTGCGTGTAAACCGAACCCGTTTCCGACCAGTTGCTACCGTCCGCGTCCAACAATGCCGTGAAGTACATATTCACGGAATCCGCTTTGCCCAAGTTCTTGAACCAGATACGGATAATTTGCGATTGCGAAATATCCAGAGCCAAGCAAAGTTCTACGTAGCCGTCACCATAGGTAGGCATATAGCCGAAGTTGACGTAAGTACATTGTTCTTGCACCAAGCCCGTCGCATATTGCGTGGAAACGGTGTACGTTTCCGCCCAGCCTTCTTCTTCGATAAGGTTGCCCTTAGTGTCAGTAGAAAGCGAGCCTGCATACGCTACCAAATAATCAGACAGCGCAGCGGACGGCAATTCACCAGGATCGGTGTGATCGCTCATATAAATCCCTTCCGAACGGCGAATATACAGGTCCGTAGGCCCTTGAATGGGATCGCTGTACGAGAATTCCGTTTCGTATTCTTCGTCCAAATAAGTACCCATGTACTTGAACCCCGCCACCAAGGTTGCGTCTTCGGTCAACGTATCCCCTTTGAACGTAGGCACGGTTTGGATGAGTGCGCCGTTTACGTAATAATTTACGTCGTATTGTTCCACCCATTTTGCATACAAGGTCATATCCCCTTGCACGCGATCTGCCTTAAAGTCCCAACTGTCGGTACACGCTTCGTCGGTGTACCAGCCGTAGAGTTGCAGGTTGCTCGGGTTTTCACCCGTCACGTATGCTTTGACAATGGGAACGCGCTTGCCGATAGAAACCGTTTTGGGTTTCACGTCGTTGACTTGATAGCCGTCCAAGTTCACGTCGAAAGAGATCGTCGCCGTCGTTTTTTGCGAACCGTCGCCTTCATCAATCGGACCGCAAGCCACCGCTGCGAACGTCGCCCCCAGCATCGTTGCTACCCCTAAAAATAATGTTAAAATCTTTTTCTTCATATCTGAAATCCTTTATAATTTCAAGCCCGCAGCAAATTCGCCGCTCTTAAAATACTTCATAGAAATAATCGTCGTCACGATCAATGGCAAGGACGAGATCAAATACATCGCGTACGCCGCACCGTATTTAATTTCCCCCGTTGCTACCACCGAGTACATAATTGTCGTAATCGTTTGGTTGGTATCCATGATCAAACTTGCCCACAGGTATTCGTTGTAAATCCCCGAGAAACAGCCAACGAAGTAATACAAGACGATGGGCAAAGCCAGGGGGATCGTAATTTTCGAAAAAAGCACGATATCGTTTGCACCGTCGAGTTTTGCACTTTCGTACAATGACTTAGGCTGTTGGCTGAAAAAGGTTCTAAACAGGAACATACCCGTAACCTGTGCACCGCCGACCATCGGCAATAAGTACCCAAAATAACTATCACCCACGCCGAACGTATCACGAACGAGCGGGATCAAAATGGGATACCCGATAATGGATGGCACCAACAATACCGAGATGAACAACATAAAGATCATTTCTTTAAAGTAGAAATTCTTTACAACCAGGATGTATGCAAGCAAGGCGCTGATTATCGTTTCCAGCACCGCGCCGATAAGCGCTACCGTAATCGTCTTGAAGTAGTACGGAGAGAGAACCCCCCACGCCTTCGCAAAGTTGGTATCCGCCGCTTCCGCAAGCGTTGAGAAAACGGGCAGACTAAACGCGTCGGTTTTTACCTGTTCGTCCAACTTAAAGGCGTTCACCACCGTCAAAAGCAACGGCAGGAAAGAGAACACCAAACAGAAGAACACCACAAACAGGATAATCCCTTGCGCCCAAGGTTTTTCATAGGGCATACGCAAGCCTTTTACCTTACGTTTTGCGGGGTTATTATTCGTAATCATCGTATTTTCCATTTTACAAATCTTCCCCCATCGTTTCTTTCTTTTGCATCTTGAAGTTCGTGGCTACCGCTGCAAACAGGAACAAGAAGATCAGCGTTGCATAAGCACTTGACTTACCGTAGTCGCCGTAGGTCATCATCGTCGTGTACATCGTTTCAACGGGGGTTGTCGTACCCGTGGATGCCAGAATGTACGTTCTTGCGTAGTTTTGTACGGACGAGATAAACGTCATAATGAATATGTACTTGATCTGCGGCATAATCAACGGTATATCAATCATAAAGAACCGTTTTACAATGCCCAACCCTTCCAACCTGCCCGCTTCATGATATTCACCGGGAATATTCATCAGCCCGCCGTAGAAGATTAGATAGCCGCCCACAAACGGGAACCCCATCATAATCAGCGACCAACGTGCGTAGTCGGTATTCGTCAAGAACTCAATCGGCTCGGACGCGCCGAGAAGTTGGTTCAAAAGCCCCGTATTCCCGTAAATACCAGTACGCCAAATCAACATGGTTGCCATACTCGGGATAATGCTGGGAATGAACATGAGCGAACGTACCCAGTTGGACGCCACTTTGTTTCGAATCAAAATCAGCAAGAACGCGAACACCAACGGCGGTGCGATACACAAGAACAAGTCAAAGCCCAAGAAGAAGAGCATATTCCCGATCGAACGCCAGAACGCATCGTCGTTTAAGATCTTGATATAGTGCCCAAAGTTGTTCCAAATCCACGAAGGTTTTTCCTGCGTGTAATCAAAGAAGGACATCGAGATTGCCCCGATTGCTTCGTAATAACAGAACATAAACAGCAGGATGATGAAGAAAGAAAGTGCCAAATACACCATTTTGTTCTTCTTCACGTCCTTTTGGATTTCTTTCAAACGGTACAGCGCGCGTTCGTTTCTCCAAGCCACAAAGAACCAAATATCGAAAATGAGTACGAGCGCCGCAATCACAAGCGAGATAATGAACAGCGTTTGCGTCAAACCCTTGTTTTCAAACTTTTCGGGTTCGTAGGACGACACGTATAAGTAGTTGTTGGTCGTTGCCTGCAAATCAACGCTGGTCACTTGGCGAACCACGTTGGTCACTTTGTTGTCCTTGTCGCCCGTCAGCGAGTTCACGTCGAAGTCCGCTTGGAAGGAGTACAAAATTTTGTAATCATTCTTATCGTTGATGTCAACGATGGAGATCGTTCTATCGTTTTGGAAACGCAAGTACAAGGTGTTTGCGTATTTATTCCACGAGAGCGCGTTGCCGAACGTACTCAACTGTTTATCGCCGATATCGATCGAAGTAATCTTCGTTGCAAGGTCGCTCAAAAACGCCCCGCTTTCCGCACCGTCAATCGCCGTCTTTTCCACACAGTACAGGTGGTTATCGAGCAAGTTCGTGTAATATACTGCGTGGTTGGTTTTGGAGTATATTACCCCGCCGACGTTGCAATCGCCTGCGTGCAATACAGAATAGAATTCCGATTTGATAGACGATTTGTTAATCAAAATCGTTCTCGACGTCGAATCATACTCCGCACACCACGGGTTTTCCGCCACGAACATTTCGTTTACCGCTGTTTTGGCAAACTCATTCGCTTTTTTGTTTTCATCGTTAAACTTTTTAACGGATACGAGTTTTTGATACTCTTTGCTCAGCGCATCGCCGCTCAGCGCCGCCAACTCGTCATCCGTGAATGTATTGTCTGCGTGGTTCTTGATCAAATTGCGGAAATAACTATCTTTCGCCGCTTGTTCTACTTCCTTATCGCGGCCTTGGTCGTGATAATCGGAAACGACTTTGAAATAATCATATTCCACGCCGTTTTCGTCTTCGTAGTCAGCCAAACTCAAACCGATACGGATCAAACCGCCGTTGTTTTTGAACATATAAATGTAGCCGTCTGCTACCACGAACTTATAAACGCCCGTCTTTGCTGAAGTAAGCGGAATAATTTTTTGTTCCGTATCCGTCGAGCCTTCCAACTCCAAATCCCAAAGTTGCTTTTTCTTATCAAAGCCCTGCGCAAGATCGTCCGCCGCAAAGCGGTAGATATTGTAAACGCTATCCTTATCCAAAGCAAGGGTATAGAGAACTCCGTCTTGGTCGTCAAAGCCCTTTACGTCGAGTTTCCCCGTCACGCTATCCGCCAGGAAATAATCGTTTGTCGTCGTCAAATTTAAGCCGTCGTCTTTCAACTTAAAGATGTTGCCGCAACCATCGAGCAGCAAGTAATAATCCTGCCCGTCCTTTCCTTCCACGTACTTTGCTTTCCATTGCGTCAAACTGCCGTCCAGCAATTTGCCCGCATCCCCATTTTGTTGCAACAGAGTTTGGATATTGCTGAAAGCAAAAGACGATTTTTGTTCACTCGTAAAGGTATCTATACGGTACATTCCGTCGTCGGACAGCAGGAAATATTCGTTGCCGTCCTTGCTTTCTATCATTTGTCGGATCTCTTCGTTGTTACCCAAGAACTTAATCTCTTTCGCTTTGGGTATCAAACAACCGAACAAAACCGATAAAATTGTAAACAGGATGAGAATAACGGATAGAATAACAACCGTATTCTTCGCTTTTTGCTTATCCTGTTTGGTTATGCCTATTGCCATAGGTTGCCCCCTTTTATGATTTACTTTTGGTAAATCGTTTTACCTTTCCCCCGCGCGGCAAACACACCGCCCGCCGCGCAGGTTTCGTTTTTCATTCTTACAGGTTGAAGTTCGGATCTTTCCAGAAATCCTTAGGCCACTTGTTGTCAGCAACCAAGTCAGGAACGTCCTTTCTAACCGCATCGTCCCACTTGGAAACGAAGTTTGCAGGTACAAGCGTTTGGCCGCTTGCAAGGTTCGTCATCAAAAGGCTGCGCCACAATTCGGTGATCTTACCGCGGGTTTCGGGATAACCGTTTACGTAGCGAACGCCCCACGTCAAGAACGGGTTAGCGTCAACGTCGCCGCTGAACGTAATCGTTTCGTTGCTTTCATCGAAATATGCCTTCCATTCGGCAGGGATAACCACCAAATCATTCTTCACGGAAGACAAGCCCTTAGGCACGTCGCCGTTTGTCGCCAAGCCCTTGTAATAAATGGTTTGGCCGTAAGGGGACATAACGAATTTCACGAAGTCTTTGTTGAGTTCGTTTTGCGCAGCGTCGCCCGTATGGTTTACGATAGAAAGGAACCCACCGTTACCGCCGATGTCGCGGGTGATGGTCGTCACAGGAACGATGTCTTCGCCGATACGATCGCCCGTCTTATATTGACCGGAGATCATTTGGGGATAATCGAAGTAGCCAACCGAGAAGGTATCCGTTTCCGCACGTTGATAGTTCAAGCCAAAACCCTGGTAGTCCAAGATGATTTGGGGGGATGCCTTACCGTCACCTTGCGTTTCGAACTTATCACGAAGGCCGTCGAATTCGGTGGTAGAAACGTCCTTCATCAAATAGCCCTTCATCTTTGCAAGTTGGGAAACGAAATCGCGGTAAACTTCGCTGGTGTAGCCAACATAGCCGGGACCCCAGTTGCAATCTTCTTCCATGAGAATATTCAACATCTTTGCATAACGATAGCCGTAGCCGCTGTTGAGTTCTACTACTTCTGCCGTTTCATCATAGTTACTCCACACTTCGTTTGTGTCGCCGCCCATGATGTATTGATAGAATTGACGGTAGTAATAGTCACCATATACGCGGAGCAACCAACTAAATTGCAAGGATTCAACACTTGCCGCAGACAAGGAAATCCCCAAGGGGTTGCTATAACCAGCCTGTTGCATATAGTTGCAAAGGGAAATCAAATCATCCCAAGTTTCAGGATAGCCGATCTCACCAGAATCGTTCTTATAACCAAGTGCACCTGCTTCTTCCAAAGCCACGTCGTTTACGAACCAGCACTTTTGCATAACTTCGGTGTTGAGAATAATACTCTTACCGCTGGTATCCGCTTCCTTGGTGGTGTAAGCCGCTTTTTGCAAAACGCTGGACCATTGAACGTTTTCACCGCAGTAAGGGTTGTAGGACGCGATCGCCGCATACATATCAATACAGTGTTGTTCGGTTGCGGTATAACCCAAGTTCCCTTCTACGATATCCCAGTCCGTACCCAAGTTCGCAAGTTCGATGTTCAGTTTATCCGAGTAGGACGAACCCGAGTAGTTGGTGTTGACTACCACTTCTACCGCGCCGCCTTGCAAACGCTTATATTCGTTTGCGAGCGCTCTCCAACCGCTTTGCGTACCTTCAAAGTCCAAGCAAACGTCGATTTTTCCCGAATATTGCTTAATGTTTGCAACGTCGGGCAAGTATTTTGCATCATACCCTGCACCGAGTTCCGCAAGCGACAGCGCTTGCGCGGAAATGTTGTTGCCTGTTGCACCCGCCGAAGAGCCGCCACCGCCGCTATTACCACCGCAGGATGCCAAAATCGGCGTGCAAACCATTGTCAAAGCCAACAATGCCGTAAGTTTCTTTTTCATCTTTATCTCCTTATATCCTTTTTCTTTTCCGTTTATTAGCCCCAAAAACCAGGGGTTTCAGGCAAATCAGGCAAGTTCGTCACGTTATCGTCTTCTTCGTTCCCCGGCAGGGATGCCGTGACGATATCGTCCGTAGCGAGTTTGATGATGTCCAGTTCTACAAAAATATACGTTTTCTTCATCTCATTCACCCCCTTAACCTACACAAATTACCGCTTGACCGGGCGCCAACGAGCCGCTAAACCCGTTTTGGTACACCGCATAGGGCGCATCTTCCGTACCAACGCCGATACCTACCAAGTAACAAGTACCCGTCGCGTTTACGCTTACGGGGTTTGAAACGCTCATCGTGTCCGCGTTCACGTACATCTTAATGTCGCTTGCGCCGCTCTTTTTGAGCGTCGTCGTCAACAAATTATTGCTTACCGATCTGCTATACAAACTATAACCGTTCAAAACGCCTTGGATGAGTTCAAACTGCAACCCCGCCGTTTTCGCCGCGTTGTAATAAGACCCGCTTGCATTATTGCCGATACCGTTACCGTAGCCGTTGCCGTCAAAGCCGACCATCGATGCCGCCGTTTCCCCGACAATCGGGAAGTAGCAGAACCAAGAATAGCCCGCTACGTTGTGCGCCGCCGCATACAACATCGACATATACAAGTCTGCTTCGGTCAACGTACCGGCATAGTCCTTGCTTTGCGTGTGCGCCGTGATAACTTGATAGAATTTCTTATCGCCGCCGAGAATGCCGTTCGTACCGTCCTTATAAACAACGTCGTAGGTCATTTTGTAGCGGTTCGTTTTGTCACCCATCGCGTGGCCCGTGTACAAGTCCACGTACACGTAGTCCAAGCCCGTACCGCTGAACCAGTCTTCCAAGTAATCATCGTAGCCGACAAGCGCCCCAGCAATTTCAAAGCCTTCCGCATATTGATACAAGCAGGACAAGAAGAAAGGTTCGTTGCCGTTTGACTTGGAAAGACCAAGGGTTGCGCACGTTTCCTTCAACGCTTGCACCATAAAGCCTACGCTTTCCATTTCGCTACCCGTAAACAAGGAATTAGGTTCGGGTTCGTCTTCGAGCGAGAAACCATAGAACGCAGGATGCGCCGTGTATTTTTCGAGCAGCGCCATACGCTCTCGGATAACCGCTTTCGCATCAGACTTCGAGTCAACTTCCTTCGACTGTTGATACAAGACGTCGTCGCAAACGATAACCTTCATACCAAGCGTCCAAGCCGTATCCATGATATACTTGGTGCGGCTGGTTTCCCAAACGCTATTTTCACCCAAAGATGCGGTCGTGCCTTCCGAAATCAACAGCACGTTGTTGCCCATCGCCTTCAATTTTGCCGCGTGCGCAGGGAATTCCGCAGGGGAAGTCCAGTCCGTTGCCGTCCCTTGATCTTTCGACCAACCCGTTTCCTTGTTGTAGTACGCGAAGTAAACAGGCACTTTCGCGTCTTCATCGTAATAATAACTGGTACCGTCGTCCTTTTGGTTCAAATTGTCGCCGATACCCAATTGCTGCATCATCTCACCCGTGAACTTATACAAGCCGTCGGACATCGCTTTATAACTATATACGGGTTTGATTTCTACGCTTTCAAACGCCGTGCTTGCATCCGAAGATTTATAAGCCTTAGAATAGGAGTACGCCGTTACGGTAATTTGGTGTTTACCAACCACTTCGGGTTTATATTCGTTCGTCGTTACGATAACGCCGTTGCGATAATCGTTGCTATCCGTGACGAAGTAGTAATCCGCATTCGCCACCGCTGCCCAAGTGACCGCATAGCCCGCGCCGTAGCCGACAACGGGGGTAGCAAGTTTTGTCAAACCGACGTTCTTTCTTTCGTCCGTTTCCGTCTTGACGGATTGCAACTTCGCAACCATTTCCGCGTTCACGTTGTTGTCTTCAAAGTTCGTCCAGTCTTCCAAGATGGACAAGATTTCGTTCTTATACAAATCACTATATTCGTTGCTGGATTTGTAGTAATCCACAATCGCTTGATAGTAAGCCGCTGTATCCCCTGCATTCAAGGTGAACGTTGCCGTTTTGCCATCCGTTGCAAGGCGGTAGCCGCTTACCGTATAGGCTTGGTTGCCGATAACCACTTCCGCATCGTAGCCTGCCAAGATACGCACGCCGTTGACGGTGATAGCCTTTACAGCGCTTGCAAACGTAAGCGTATATACGTTGCCGTTCTTCGCACAAACGATTTCATTATTCGACGCCGAGTTCCCGTTGCTTACTTGGAAACCGCTGTCGATCGCAACGTCTGCGATGCTGTTCACGTAAGATGCAACCGCCAACGAATCGTTATCGTCCTTCTTTGCCGCCGTCGCAACGTCGTAGATACTTCTTGCGTGCAAATCCTTGCTATACGGAGTATAAACGTATTGTTCCGTGCCATCCGTGTACGCAATCAACAAATAGCCGCGTGCGGACATCGAACGCGCATACTGCGCAGGGCTGATATTGACGAGCGCCGCCGCATACGTCCAAGTGGCCCCATCTTCCACCAACCAAGTTTCGGTGGGAACATCCACGAAGTAGCCGTCAGGGAAACTTTCATGCACGAAAGCAATTCCGCCATCCAAATAGGTGGTAGGCACAACCAAAGTACCTGCGCCGATGATAAAGTTCTTATCAACGCCCGCTTGATACCCTTGACCGCTGACGTCCACCAAGAAACGAAGACCGCTTGCGCCCGTGGTACGCACCGCCGCGCCGTTGCGCATCGTGAAATTCAACCATACGGGATACATCGTCGTATCTGCGGTCAATTCCATTTCATATCCAGCAGGATACAAAACGCCAAGCGTGTTCAAATCATTCGTCCAACCTACGAACACGTCGTTTGCGTGATTCTTATAGTCGTAAGCGTTGAGCGCAGGCAAGGTATATTTCCACGCCTTTTCTTGCGCGATAACCGTGTTTCCTTCCTTCAAAGTAAGGTTATATCTACCGTCTTCTTGGGGTTTAAATCCAGGGTCGGAAACCAAAACGCCGTTCGTTATCGCCGAGTTCGTCGAGAACGAGATGCTGTCCACATAACGCCCGATCGTGTTGTAATAATCCGCGCCCAACTCAATGGTTCTAATCACTTCGCTATCGTTGATGCGGATGTACGTTTGCACCATACCCGTAGCCTTGTCAACGATTTTATAACCGAGCGTCACGCGATAGGTTTGCCCTTTTGCGAAGATACCTTCTTCTTCCCAAGTGCCAACCCCCACACCACCGTTGATGAACTCAATACACTTGTTCGGATTGTCAGGACGATACAAATAGAAACTCCAACCGAACGCGTTTCCGCCGTTATAACCACGGGTTGCCAACGCAATCTTGAACGTCGTATAGTTGCCTTGTGCGTTCAAACCTTTATTGCCGAGATTGAGCGAGAAATCAAAGGTAATCGAGAAGGACTCCGAAACGTTATAGCCGTACACCGAACCGCCCGTCGTTGCCGCGTCTACATAGAGATAACCTTTACCAAGTTCCAACGAAGGCGCATGCCCGATGTTGTACAAATCGGACAAAACGTAGTCTTTTTCATATTCGGGTTTGATAGAAATGTTTGCATCGCCCTGTCTTACCCAAACGCCGTTTTCATTCAAGAAGACAACGTCTTCGGTCAAAACGTAGCAAGTTTTATTCGAACCATCCAAACGGTATGCATTAGAAGGAATTTGACAACCCTTCTTGAGTACAATGGATTGCGTAGGCGTGTAGTGTCTATACTCGCCAACCAAGTAGGTTGCAAAGGAGCCCCAGTTATCCCAGATGTTTAAATATGCGTCTTCGCTACTTGTAGGAGTGGAAGAAAGCCTTTTCCCATCCACTTCTACATGGTCAAAGAAATGCATATTCGCTACTTGGGTTTTGGCATTTAACGTCCCATTCCCCGCACCGACAGAATAATCGTTATTCGTCAAATAGACAATCAAGAACCCTGCTTCGAATTGCACTTTGGAAACGTTGGTTTCAAGTTCGTCGAAATCGTGTGCGGTATAAACAGCCTTTACAACGATGTCTTCGCCGTTCAAAGTGTAGCTTTCCCAAACGCCTTTGTAGCCCGCCTTTTCGGGTACGTCGGGGAGCGTACCGTTGATACCGTTCGTCTTGGTGTACGACAAAGTCTTTACCGTTTTGCCGTCCGCCACGAAAGCAATTTTCGCTTCTCTTTCCCACGAAACTTCCTTGTCATCGCTCACGCGAACGTAGGTTGCTTCTTCCGTGGTCACGTAGAAGAGTTGCGAACCATCCTTGATGTACGCCATCGAAGGGAATTGCGTACCTGCGCGGATTACGATTTTCTTCGCGCCAATATCTGCGCCGTCATCGGTCGGGATACGCACCGCAAAGTTATGGCCGACAAAGCGATTTACCCAGAACCAAGGCGAACCGATTGCGCCCGTACCATATTCGTTGTATCTTGCGCGGAGCGTGTAGCCGTCCACAATGATATTATCTAAGAAGTTGAGTTCCAAAATCTTATTTGCATCCACGCCGATATTGTACGTAGCAGCGTTATTGCCATCGGGGGCAGGATAGTCGTTCACGCTCAAATTAAAGTTGATAATGTTCGTCGAACGGCCGAATTGTACCTGCGTGATTGCGGTATCAAAATCCCCTTCGGGTATGTATTCCACCCATTCGCCGTTCCCGTTTTTCACAAAGGACACTTCTTGCGATACGACGTACACTTCTCTCGCGCCGTTCATCAATGCGTTATAGGTAGGGATTTGGCAGCCCGCCAAAACGGTAATCTTCGTTGCCGCCGAACCCTTGCTGGTACGGAATGCGATTACGCCCTTGTTGCCCCATACGTTGAGCAATACTTCGCCTACGGGGCCACCGAGCGCCACGCCGTCAACCAACACGTGGGAATAGAAGTTGGTGTTCGCAAGGAACGCCTTGATATCCACGCTACCGCCGTTCCAGTTATCAATTTCGGTAGGATAGTCGTGCGTGGCAAGTTTGATGAACGTGAAATTGTCACTCGTCCCTTCTACGAAAGCAGATTTCACCGTCGTTTCCTTTTCTACAAGGGGTTTCGCCCAAGAGCCGTCGGGCTGCTTATAGAACGTCACGTCCGTTTGCGTTTCGTACATGATATAAACGGGGTTACCAGTATTTCCTTCGGTCGCATTGAGCGCAAACAAGTTTTTCATTGCGTACGAAGGGAAGAGCGTACCTGCGGGAATGGTAATGCTTTCCGTTTCTTCTTCCGCCGCGCGGAATACGAACGAGAAGTAGCCTGCGCCCTTGCTGTTCAAGTTGAACAAACCATAACTTTCCGCTACACTACCTACGCCGTCTGCCGTAATCTTGTTCGAGAAATGGTTTACGGTATATACGTCCGAATAATAATCGGGATGTCTTTCTTGCGTCGTACCATCCGCCGCATAGTCGTCACCCTTCAAGGAAACACCAAGGTAAGCGTTGTTGTAGTTGGCATCCCAACCCGTCACGTATTTGATGGATTCGATGTCGGTCTTACCAATAGCCATCACGTCAAAAGCAACGCCAGCGTTCATCGTGACAAAGTCACAACCCGCACGATATACCGTTGCAGTTGTGTCGCCTTGCAAATATGCGTGGCTGGGGATCAACGCGCCTTCCAAAATCGTCAAACGAGAGCCCGATTTTACACCTTCTGCCGTAGCAGCCGTCATATTATCTTTACCCATCGACAGCGGAATTTGCAACGTGTAATCGGGGCCACTTTCATTGAGCCAGTAAATATTATCGTAGCAACTGTTGCAACCCCATTCCGCCAATGTTTTGCCGCCCACTTTAATATGGTTGAACAAATCCAACTTCTTCATCAAGCCGGGCAAATCCCCCGTACCCTTGTACGATTGTTGGCCAGCATTTTCGTTCGTCCAGTCCGCTTCACCAAGCGTAAGACGAATTTCGAAGTTGCCGTTGCCGTGCCAACCTGCGATGCTACCCATCATTGCGACGTCTTTCGTCGTGTAGGTCGTTGCCGCTTGCGCCGCAGGGACAGCCTGCGTTTGCGGAGCAGAAAACACTACGCCGAAAAAACCTGCCAAGCACGCCAACGCGCCCAGCAAAATGGTTGCAACTGTTTTCTTCATTTTTGCCATACATTCTCTCCTTTTTCTTATCAATCGTTTTATTTGCTAATCGACAGAATAGCAAATAGCCCCATGGGGCTTCTTTTTTATTTTTTTGCACCGTGCCGCATCCGCCTATTTTTTATAAAAAAATACGGTTTTCGCACTTGGCATCATATATTATATCACGACAGCAAAATTGTGTCAATACAAAACGTTGCAAAAAAGTATATTTTTTTGTGAAAATCTGAACAAAAAAAGCAGGAAAGCCCCCGCTTTCCTGCTTTTTGTTATCTTATGTTTTTATCTTGAAAATATTACCATTTTACGGTAATAATCTTCTTCAAACGTTTTTGGGGATGGAAAGGTTCTACCCACTTACCCCAAGTTCACACGGCTGGCTATGAAAAGGACGTAAAATTTCTTATCTTTCCTATTCATATTTTCACTTCTTGATTTTCAAAACCATTAAGCGATATAGTCGCTCCAGTTGATTTGACCGTTATCAAAACCGCAGTAATGGATATACGCGTTGTCAATCGCGCCGTCATCGCCGAGTACCATCACAGTACCGCCCATCAAAGGCGTCGTACCCGCAGGGTTGGGGCCGAAGACGTTTTCAATGTTGCCGTTTTCATAGATATAGTTATATCTATCATACTGGCTGGACTTTTGACCAAACTGGAATCGAACGCCATCGTACACAACACTTGCGCTGTTTTCGTGTTCGTGACCTACAAAAATCGAGTCAACCCCCAGCGCTTTCATTCCGTTATAAATATATCTGCTTTCGTCCCAAGCGCCTTTAAGTTTGTTACCCAAATACCCGAAGTCACCGTCCGCCTTGTCTGCCATCGTATCAATGTTGATGTTGATGAAATCCGCATTCTGGTCGAAACCGTATTTTGCATAAGCATCCGCAAACACAGCCGTTTGGATATGGTACGCAAACGAGATTTTCGTCGCGGGGGATACTTCTTTCAAAATATTGATTTGCTTGGTGTACCAGTCGATTTGGTCTTGCTTGAAACCAACCGTTTTTACCGTATGACCGTTTGCCAAAGACGCCGCGCTTGCGTTACCGCAGCCGTTGCTATCGAGCATATAGAACACACGCGTCAACTTATCGCCTTGCGCAATACCTACGGAGTAGTTGCCGTTCCCCGTCAATTCCTTTTGGTCAAACAAGCAGTATTGCGCTTTTTCAAGTTGTTCGCATTGCCAGTCAACCCCCTTAGGGCTTTCATTGTCGTGGTTGCCGAAGATGGGCGCCCAAGGAATCTTATAACTGTCCATTTCGCTCACAAATCTGGTCCAAGAACTTCCATCCACGTCAAATTCACCGTAGATATTGTCGCCCGTTAAGATGATCAAGTCGGGGTTCGTTTCGGTAATTACTTCTTCCAAATACGTATAGCAGAAAGGATCTGCTTTCGCCGTCGCATAGAAAGCGTGGTCAATCCCTTCGCGGTCAGGGCGTTGCGTCGCGTCGATGATTTGGGTATCGGTGAGTTGCAAAATCACAGGTTCTTTGTCCGCAGGCAATTCCACCAAGAAGTCGGGAACGTTCAAGGGTGCGTAATCGATGGTGTCGATTTCCGCAATCGCTTGCGTGCCTTCCGCATCCGCAAAGTGATACGTACATTCGCCGCACGTCCAGTGTTCCTTAATACCGTTTTGTTTACCCACCGCAGGGGTAGCCGCTGTATGCGTCAAGGTATGGGGATCTTTCGCCACCACCAAATCCAACAATTCCACTTGTTGTTCGCATTCCGCGTCCGCAAACGTGTTATCACAAGCCGTACACGTCCAGTATTCATTGCGGCCAACGGTAAGACAAGTGGGCAAAACTTCTTCCGTTTTTACAGGAACGTGGGGGGTTTTTTTAACCACAGTATCTTCCAAAGACGCTTCGTTGTTTCCTTTGGAGTCCAAATAGATCTTATTGCATCCAGGGAATTCGCAATACCAGTAAGCAACCCGCCCTTCTTTCGTGCAGGTGGCTTCTCTGCGCGAGAGTTTCACCAAAGAATGATAGTGGTTGGGAACGGTACTTTCACCCCCGCCATTGTTGTTCGCACCGCAAGCCGTAAACAAACATACCGTCGATAAAACCGTCGTGAAGATACTTTTTTGCCAAGTTCTTTTCGCCATTTTCTTTCTCCTTATTCCTAAGCACAGACAAAATGTCAACGCATAAAACGCGATAATTTTATCACGCACGAAAATATTATACATCACGCGCAGGGAATTGTCAAGAGTAAATTTTTTCTTTTTTTCGATATTTTTCATCATTTTTTGACAAAAAAATACCATTTTTGAGAAGTTTTTTTGGTTCAAAAGCCAAAATCTATACCGATCAAAAGTTGATTTTTCAACAATTCTTAGAAATGGCGCAGGAAATTGTGTGATTTTTATTGATTTTTTTTTTAAAAAATGTTAAACTATACGCATAACTCCACAACAAAGGATAAAAAATTATGGCAGAAAAACTGACAATCGCGAAAAAACTTTCTAAAAGAAAGTATCGCCCTTCCCCCCGCATTATTGCAGGCATTTACAAGTTCTTGATGGTGGACATCATCGGCAGAAAATACAAGCCGAAGTTCCACATCATCGACAGCCCGAAAGATTGCGACGGCCCTTGTTTTGTTATCTTCAACCACCTTTCCCGTATCGACCATATGTACGTTTGCGGTGCAACCTATCCCCGCATACACAATATGATGGCGGGTTGCAGTGAATTCTACCGCAAGAAATTTAGTTTTATCTTCGGTTTGAACAAAGTTATCCCTAAAAAGAACTACTCGGCGGATAAACTTTCCATCCGCGCGGTAGGCGAAGTCATCCGCAAAGGCGGCTGCGTTTCTTTCGCCCCCGAAGGGCTCGCAAGTGATTACGGCGGAAACAAACCCATCGTTCCTGGTACAAGTAAAATGTTCAAACATTTTAAAACGCCCGTATATCTTTGCTACTTGGAAGGTCAATACCTGCAAAACACGAAAGTTTGCTTGGACGAACGCTACGGCGAAACGCACGCAACGATGTCCCTGCTGTTCAGCAAGGAAGACGTTGAACGCCTGTCCGTAGAAGAGATGGACGACATCATCAACGAAAAGTTCAGACGCAACGAATACGCTTGGAACGCGGAAAAGAAAATCAAGTGGGAAACGCACGGCAGAATTTGCCACCGCTTGGAAGACTTCTGCTACAAGTGCCCCAAATGCGGAAAAGAGTTCACGATGAAAGGCGAAGGGGACAAAATTGTTTGTTCCGCTTGCGGCAACGGCGCGACGATGGACGATTATTATCAATTCCATCCCTTTGAAGACGCGGTTATCCCCGCATCGCCGTTTGACTGGGTAGAACAAGAACGCAAGGACATCATTCACGAAATCCGCGAAAACCCCGATTACTTCTTCGAAGACGAATGCCAAATCGGGAACTTGGACGAATACAAACTCGTTCCTGGTAAAATGCAGACGAGTTTCATCGTCGGCGAAGGTAAAATCCGCATCGACCACAAGGGTATGCACTACAAAGGCACGCGCAACGGCGAACCTTTCGAGTTCACGATGGACTACAAAGCACTTTACACGTTGATTACGGAAGTTGATTCCAGTTATTTCAACTTCTATTACAAGGGTGAATACTTTGACGTCTTCCCCAAACACCAAACGGTTGGCAAATTCTGCCTGCTCGTAGAAGAAATGCACCGCTACCACGTGAACTTCTACAAGAATTTCAAGTGGAACGATCACCTGTACGAAGGTTTAGAACTCGGCATCGACATGAAAAAATAAGCGATTTTCGCAACAAAAAACTCCCCTTTTTGGGGAGTTTATTTTTTAACTGAAATATGTATATCTTCTATTATTTTAACAAATCACACAACTTGTCAATCATCAGTTTACGACGTTTTTCATAAAACGTTTCAAACGCTGCTATATCTTTTAATTGATACAACGCTTTGCGCTTTTCGGAATCCGCTTCACTTGTAAACGGATCGAAAGGAATATGGTTTTCCTTCTCAACCACCCATTCGTACAAAGAATCCGCCTTCTTATCTCCGCGATTTTGCGCATAGTCCAGCAACTGCAAATTCGGCAACCCGTTTTTGATAGAATCAACGCGACTCTTCTCGCCTGTTTTTTTGTAACGCGTAAAGCCTTTCAGTTGCTTTTTTGAACATACGTGATCAATGTCCAAGTAGTCCCCCATCGCTTTTAAACGAACACCTGGCTGCAACAAACACAACAAAATGTAAGCCTTTTTATTCCCGTAGTAGGTGGTGTCAACCAACTTCACAATTTCATCTCTTTCAATTTTGAAAGCGTTTATTCTACCTGCAGACAAGTCAATATTGAACAAACTTTTTAAGGTAAACGGTAGTTTTAATTCCCCCAGTCTTCCATATTTGCACATCGCCTTTCTTACCGCGTCCAACGCGCCAGCGCTGCTACCGCCAAACAGCCCGAACAACTGCGAAACCACAAAAAATTTAAACAATTCTTTGCGTGCAGTATCGCCAATATCCGCCCCGCCGAAATGATAAAAATAATAAATAATCGGCATAATCGAATTATACGACAGGATAACATTATGCGATATATTCAGGTCTTTCAAAAAGTTTTTCGTCGCCGTAACCGCCGCTTTGATTTTCGTCCAGTTGTTTTTTATACTCAAAATCACGGCTGTTGTAAGCGTTTCAATTTTAACCGCCGAAGGCTGGTTCATAAGATATGCACAGGTACGGATTAAAAAATCTTCTTTTAGATGTAAAACGTCTTCCTTGTTGATGCTTGAGATAAACTCATCCATCTCTTCGCGCCCTTCTTCCCACGAAGTAATAACCGTTGAAAACAACAAATTAGCAGGCGACAATTTCGTGCCACCATTGTTAATACGTTTGAAAATTTCTAAAACATCTACAATATCCGTGTTTTCGATAACGTGATAATTGATAATTTCGTCGTCATTTAACCGTTGGCGCAAAATCGCCAAAGGTTTACACCATGATTCATCCGTCCAAGTTTCTTCAAAATCTTCTTCCGTCATACCATAAAAGTCTGCAACGTGATAATATTGCTCCTTTTCCGAATGCTGGTCATTCCAACTTTTGACAGAGTCTTTATCCAAAAACTCAAAAGCAAACTCCTCATCGTCATCGCCGCGCAAATCGGGCGCGATATAAGGCCGAATATACAGTTTCTTTTTCTTCCAGTTTTCTGCAACTCTCTTCTTTTTATTCTTTCCGATAGTTTCCAAACTGCCCATTACGCCGATATACAAGGCCGTTAAACGCTGTTGCCCGTCCATTACCAAATCAATCGTGCTTTTTCCACTCACCCCTGCCTGCACATTGATCGATTGATCTCTTGCGGAATAATTTTTGATAAACTCATAGAATTGATACTTTTTGATTTCTTTACGATCTTTTATCTTCCAAAAAACCATCATCCCAAAGGGGTACCCTTTCATAATAGAGTCAAACAGTTGGAGAATCTGCGCCTCACTCCAAACGAATTTTCTCTGCATTGCAGGCAACAAAATATTTTTACTTTCTATGTTGTCCAAAATATCGTTTATCGTTTTATTTGCCATTTTTAACTCCTTATTCCACAACTTTTACGAGTTCGTTTATTTGCTTGCGCTTTTTTTCGCGGAGTGTATCCCCATCTTTGGCATAGCCAACGGTGATTACCAAACGCACAGCCCCGTCCAAACCGCATACTTCGCGGATTTTTTTATCGTCCAGCCAGCCGAGAATACACGTTCCAAGCCCCTGCGCCGTCGCTTCCGCCGTGATATACGCTGCAACAATCCCGATATCAATGGAGCGATAATCATTCTTTTTTAGTTTTGCGCCAAACGCCGCCGTTGCAACGTACGGTTTTTCAGACAGAACCAACATCACAGGCGCGTCCACCGCAAACTTATTCATGCCCATTCCTTGCGTTGCTTTCGCCACGAGTTTTGCGCTCCCGCCTTTACAAACGGTGATTTGGTAGGGTTGACCGTTGCACGCCGAAGGCGCAAGTTGCGCCGCAGACAAAACCGCATCGAGTTTTTCCTGCTCCACCGCCCGATCCGCATCGTATTTACGGCAGGATTGCCGTGTTTTCGCAATTTCCAAAAAGTCCATATTTCACCCTGCCCCGCCTTAATATCCCAAAGGCTCTTTAACCAAGATTATTTCGTATTCGCAGCCCGTCGGTTTCTTCCAAAACACGGACAGGTTTCGGCAAATGCGCTGTTCGCTGTTGCAATCATAGCAACGATCCCCTTTGACCGCGCACGGAGTTTTTCTTCCCAGCCGTTGTGCATTCAAAGGTGCGGCAATATTTCTTGCCCGATCTATCGCGGCTTGCAGGTTGGGGGCAAGTTTATTTTCCCCGACCACAAAGTACACCTTTTCGCAACCGAACGTCGCCGCCGCCACGCGGTTGCCCGTGTTATCAATATTGACGATTTCGCCCTGCTCGGAAAGCCCGTTCACGGACGATATATATACCCGCGCTCTGGTCGCATCCAAGCGGGTTTGCAATACGTCCTGCCCCGCCTGCATACGAAGATGCCAAAGGACGGTATTGTTTTCCTGCAAACGCTCATACAGCCCCATTTGCGCCACCGTGACCGAACCGCCGATCCCGACGGTTTTGCCTTGAATGGCAGACGCCAAATACGCCGTTGCGTCTTCCTTACACGCAAACGTCTTAACCGTATAGCCAAGCGCTATCAAATTTTTCTCTACCGTTGAAAAGCCCATTTTATCACCATTTTTTGCCCATATTCGCACCTAAAAACACAAAAATCCTATACCATGTACGCGTTGAATGCGAATTTTAGTTTAACATCCTTCCGTTTTTATAGCGATCGTAAACAGCAAATTTTCCAGTTCGATTTCTTCCCCGCTGACAGGATCGACAATTTTATGCGTGTCAATCGTATGGTTCATCGCCGCAAGTTGGTGGGAATCTGCCAAGTGATAATCGTCCAAAAACAAGATAAACTCTTTTTTATTTTGGTACTCTTTTAAGAAATCAAAAATCAACTGTTTTGCGATCGCCACAGGATTTTCCGCCTTTTTCGGGCGCAAAATACCAAATGCGTCTTCTTCGTAAATGGTATCCACCGATTTGCGAAGGTCGTATGCTACCAACAGAACGCCCTTTTCTTCCGCCCACGATTTCACGATAGAAGTTTTCCCGCTGCCCGAAAGCCCAGAAATCAAAATATTTTCCCATTTTTTGACCTGCATATCGCGGGCGCAAGTCGCCAAATCATAAAGATAATCTAAGTTTGTTGTAATTTTATTCATACTTTTATATACTCCGTATTAGGTTGCGCTGGTGGTAATCATCTGGCTATACGAGCCGCAACCCGCCACTCTGTTGGCAGGGTTTTGACCCATGTAATAGTCCAAAATTTCCGCATCAAGTTCTTCAATTCTATCAATCTTACCATTCACGTAGTCTTCGATTTTTTCCCTGCAAACCCCAAGCCTATGGATCAAGCCCCCAAGACGAGCGTCTTGCACTTCAAACCCAAAGGGTTTACATTCATTCATCCACAGCGTTTGGAAGGATTTATAGAACTCTTTTGCCGTCTTTTCGGCTTTTTTATACGTTCCGATCAGCGCCTTCAAGCCGTCCATATCCTTTTCCTTGTAACACTTTCTCGTCTTTAAACCCAACGCGTACTTATAGGAAAGACACTTGCAGAGTTTCGATTCGCTTTCATACAAATAGGAAAGCGGAGTTTTCTTCGACGCGTATCTGCCCAGCGTCTTTGCGTGTTTTGCGTATTCTTCTTCTACTCCATCCAAGCAAGTGGTATCGAAGACACCCAAGAACGGATCGTTATACAGCATCGTTTTGCACGGGTTGCGCGTCGTCATACTGTTGCCGCCGATCATATTCGGCAAATCCAAATCCAGCATATTATCGAAACTTTCGCCCGTGAGTTCAAAAAACTTTTTCTTAATCAAACGCTTATCGCGCACGCCGTCGTAATATTGTTTGAGATAGAACAAGGACGGCAAAACCGCAAACGGCGAACATTCTCTACCGTTATCCCCCCATGACGTAAGAAAAACGTTTTTCAGCCCTGCTTTATTGCAAGCCGCCATCGCCTTTTCCATATTCATAATGGAATAGCGGTTAAACGGCGCAAAGCCTGCCCAAGTCCAAACCCCGCCCGCGAACCACAAATCGCGTCCAAACTCCTGATGGGCGGCAATCATTTCTTTATAATGCTTAAAATCGGAACTATAATAATCCCAGTAAATCAACGAAACCCCTTCAGGCACGGAGTCCAAAGCCGCTTTATCTAAGCCATTATCAGGTACTTTATACGGGCCGCCCGTCGCCAAGCGGA
This sequence comes from Candidatus Scatosoma sp., assembly GCA_045652785.1. GTDB lineage: Bacteria > Bacillota > Clostridia > Christensenellales > Borkfalkiaceae > Scatosoma. The sequence goes on from JAZOLF010000150.1 coordinate 44,718, forward strand.
AAAACATATCCGACCACATCATCGGGTTAAAACCGTACTTTTTCGCAATTTCAAGCACCTTTTCCAGATGTTCACGGATAATATCGTACCCCTTGCGGTAGCCGTTGCGTTTCAAATAGTTCCCACAGCCGAGCAAGAACGCTTCGTCCATACCGATATTGATTTTACGGGAAGTAAAGCATTCCGCCGCCGTCTTGAACATTTTATCAATGAGCGCATAAGTGCGTTCATCCCCGACGAGCAATACGTCGCGGACGTCGTGAATCACGCCGTATTCATGCCAACGGAAAATTTGGTTTAAGTGCGCAAGCGTTTGGATACAGGGGATTAACTCTACCCCTTTCGATTGACAGTATCTGTCGATTTCTTTCAACTCCGCATACGTATATCTACCACGCAAATACCCAAAGCGGGGCTCCCCTTCTATTTCATAGGTATCTTCGGTATAAAGTTGCAAACTATTATATCCAAACAACGCCAAATAATCCACGTATTTTTTCAAACAATCAACACTCATCACACCGTTACGCGACATATCCAGCATAACGCCAAAACTTCCATCTTGTAGCATATTTTTGCTCCTTTTTTTGGTCTACGTAGGTATTTTAACACATCCCCTTTTGAAATTCAAGTACTTTCCAAAAATTAAAATAGGCGATAGAGTGTTTTCTACCGCCTTTTTATACGATTTTTAACAGCGGAATACTCCCCGCCAAAGATTAGCGCCCAGACGAGTACCCAAGAACGCGCTGGCAAATCATTTCCGCGCTTTCTTCCAGCCCCATCGCGCTGTTGACCATCAAGTCATAGTTTTGCTTATCCCCCCAAGCCAAACCAGAAATTTGCCCGTAATACTGTGCGCGCGCCGCATCCGAACGCTTGACGTTTTTCACCGCGTCGGCGTGCGAATCACCATACACTTCCATAATGCGTTGAACACGGAAATCCATCGGCGCGTAAACGAACACCCGCAGGAGTTCTTCCCTATCTTTCAACACGTAATCCGCTGCACGTCCAACGATTACACAACTGCCCTGTTCGGCAATTTGCTTGATCACTTTTTCCTGCGCCACGACCGCTCTTTGCACGACGTCCGTACTCAAATACAATCCGTGCAGCACCGCAGGGCTGTTCGTGTTCAATTCTTCAATGAACTCCTTATGCAAGCCGCTTTCCTGCGCCGCAAGCGCCATCATCTCCTTATAATAGAAGGGAATGGCCAACTTTTGCGCAACGAGTTGCCCGATCTGTTTGCCAGCCGAACCGTGTTCGCGCGCAATCGTGATGATAACCCCCCGCTTGGAGCATTGTAACACCGCCCGTTCGCCCTGTTCTTCGCCGCCTTCGCCCGTTTTTTCGCGCAAAGACGTCACAAAAGACACCGACATAAAGGCGGTTACCACCGCGGCGATTAAATCGGAAATCGGGGCAACGTACAAGATGGTTTCCACGTCTTCAAAGAAGATCGGCAACACCAAAACGAGCGGCACAAAGCACACTACGTCGCGGATCAAGGACGCCACCACCGCGCGGGATGCTTTCCCTGCCGCTTGGAAGAAAATGGAGTTCATCTTAATCAAACAACTAATAGTGATCAGCGAAAGGAAAATCCGCAAAGTTTTTTCCCCGAATTCCCAGTAAGCATCAGGATTTGGGATATTGCTCGGCACACCGAATAACCCGACCACGAAACTGGGCGCGAGTTCAAACAGCAACGTAAACACAACCCCGATAATCACGGTACAAACCATAATTTTGCGGTATAATTCTTTCACGCGGGCGTACTTTTTCGCCCCCATATTGAAACTAATAATCGGTTGACAACCCAAAGAAATCCCAACCACCAAACCGATAACAACGGTAAAGATTTTGCTTTCAATCCCGATGATTGCAATGGGGATATCCGCACCGTATTTGGACAGCATCCCGTATTTCGAGAGTTGGATATTGCACAACACCGCCACAATAACGATTGCCACCTGCGTAACGAAGGTGGACGCCCCCATTTGGATCACGGTTGACATCACGTTCCAGCGGGGCAAGAAACTCTTTTTAGCGAGTTTAAAAGTCTTCGTCTTAAAGAAGTACGCCACGGTCATAAGGAAGGTTGCACCCTGCCCGATGATGGTGGCAAGCGCCGCACCTTTCATGGCCATCCCAAACCCGAAAATGAACACGGGGTCAAGAATGATATTGACGATTGCACCCGTCAGCATCGCCCCCATCGCCCAAACGGGATTTCCGTCAGCGCGGATCACCGAGTTCATCATATTGCAAAGAATGAAAATCGGCATCATAGTAAGCACGATATCGAGATACTCTATGGCATACGCCATAGTGTTTTCGGACGCACCAAACAGCGTCAAAATCGGGGTTTTAAAAGGGTACACAACCGCCACGATCAACAACCCACACAAGAAAGAAAGAGCGATACTCCCGCCCACGGCAACGTGCGCGCTTTCAGGCTTGTTCCGCCCCTGGCAAATATTCAAATAGGATGCACAGCCATCCCCAAAACACCACGCAAACGCCTGCGCGATGATAAACAGGGGGAATACTACCCCCGTTGCGGCATTCCCCAGCGTACTAAGTTCGCTGTTCCCGATAAAAATTTGGTCAACAATGTTGTATAGCGAACTGATCAGCAGGGATAATATACAAGGGATCGAAAACTTCAACATAAGTTTGTTGATGTTGCCTTTCCCTAAATCTAATACTTGATTTTTCTTTTCCATAAGATGTTTATCCGCCCTAAAAAAGGAAAGTTTTCAAAAATGAGTTTAGATACACTTTAAGGCTTTGTAAGCGTTTTATCGGCTTTTTTGAAGGCTTAACGCGTTATAAAAATACACGCCACGAAAGCACAAGTCTTCGCAGCGTGTATTTTTCATTATTCTGCCATCGCTTCAACAATCGTTAATGCAATCGTTGTCGTGGCGGTTTTACCATTGTATTCCACCATCACGGCAATCGTCGTTTCGCCCACTGCTTCCGCCGATAAAATACCGTTTGAAACGGATGCAATCTCGGACGCTACGGCGTATTCTACCTGCGCGTCTTCTATAACGGTATCGCCAAGCTTCACCGTTACCGACATCGAAAGTGTATCGCCCTTATAGAGCGTTATCGAATTCCCCGCGTAAGACGCAGAAACGGAAAGCACCGGCTCTACGCCCTTCGCAACAACTTTCACCAAGCACATCGCCGATTTGCCCGCAAATTCCGCATAACAAATCGTCTGCCCTTCCGCAATCGCCGTAACCACGCCGCTATCGCTAATCGTCGCTACCTGCGGATCACGCACCGACCAAAAAACATATACGTTCGGTTTGGACGTTACAACTTCAAGCTGAAGGCTCTCGCCCACCTGCAAGGTGATTTCGTTGTCCACGAATTCAATGGTATTTTCCTTCTTTTGTTCGCTGCCACTTGAACTATCCTGCGTTTTACCGCCGCAAGCCGTAAAACAGCACACACTCAAAAGCATTGCAAGCAAAACACTCAATAATTTTTTCATCGTTCACACACCTCCTTAATCAAGAAGATCGCCAAAGTCTGCGCCTTCCTGAAGTTCAGAAATCTTGAACAGGTTGACGTAATACTTGAAATCAGCGCGCATTTGGGCGATTTCAGCCTCGGAATAATACGACGGCACAATACGAATCTTCATATAGATAACCGACAGGCGTTCCTTCATGATTCTATTCTTCAAGGAAAGATATAAGTCGGGGTCGCTCGTTTCGTATTTCGCAATGCTTGCAAGAGCCTTATCGAACATTTCGTCCATCTTTTCCACAACGGGCTGATTCCACAAAACGTTGTTGTAGATATCGCCGTAAATGCCGCCCGATTCGGGGCTGACGATGTTCTGATAGTACGCGTATCTATCACGCATAATTTCATAATAGCCGTAAAGATATTCCGCCGCATCCTTATAGTACGCGGACATGAACTTACGCACCAAGTCGTCGTACGATTGATCCAAATCCCACATCAAAGACGATTCTACGTATGAACGCATTTCTTGGAAACAAGCGGTATAGGAGTCCGCAGCCTGCGAAGTCATACACGCTACACCAAGTTCCTTACACGTTTCGTACATCCCTTTTGCCGTACCGAAGTTATTGAAGTTAATCATATAGTTACGGAAGTTGATGTCGTAGAGATACATAATCAACTGTCCGTCTGCGATTGCACTCCATTCCTTGAGATTCTTATAAACGTCCGCGTTCTTATCACTGTTGATCTGGTACGCGAAGTTCGCGCCAATCGGTGCATAGAAGATATACAAATCATCCACGGGATCAACGTATTCGCTATAAGGCACAACCTTGCCGTCCGACGTCGTTTTGATGGGCGCTTCTTCCGTTCCGTAATACGCGTAAACAATGTATTTTACGTTTCTACCAGGCTCGTTTTCGGCAAGCCATCCGTTCGCGAGCGCGATTACCTTGTTCATGAACATAACCTGCAAGCCTGCAGGGTTCTTTGCGTACTGCGTCATCGTATCTTTGCAATTCGCACAGTTACAGCTACTGAGATTATCCTCTTGCCCGAACATGAAATATTCCGCTTCGGGATACTTCTGGAAGAATTCGATGAAACGATTTGCCACCTGTCTTTCCAGTTCCTCGCCTGCCGTCCAGCAAAGTTGCATTTCCTTCGTGCCGTAGCCGTAGAACCAGTCGGGGTGGTGCTGGTAATAGGTCTTGCCTTCACAGCCGTCCAACCCGCACTTACATTTTGAATCGGGCACGATGTATTGCGAAACCTGACCATGCCCCCAAGTGATTAAACCAAAGGATTCGCCGGGGCAAATCATACGGTAGCGCATGGTGGTGAGCCTATCATCGCGAAGGTCCGACTTGGTAAGCATACGCATTTCAAAGGTCGGATTCACGATATAGCCCGTGTAATTATACAAGGGAATTTCCTTCGTTTGCTTGCAGTAGATTTCATCCGCCGCGTAGAACTCATAGTCCACCGCATCCTGCAAGAAATCATACACGCCGTAAAGTACGCCGTTGCTACTCGTGTTATCGGGGCAGGAAATATAAACGCTCTTCCCCACCGTCTTGATGTAATAGCCCGATTCCATAACGTCCGTTTCAAGCAGCGTTATCCCAACGTTTTCATCCCACAGGTCGGTATGCCCTAAGGAAATTACGCGGGTACGGTCCACCAAATCGCTTTCCGCAAGCACGGGAATACTGTTCCCCGTAGCCTTACGAAGATTATCCGCAAGCTCCGTTGCCGCAAAGCTTTCGTAATAGTTTGCATCGTCACGAATCAAGATGGAGTATTCGCTGATACCGCTCTCGTAGAGATATTCACCCGGAACAGCCGTAAGCTGCGGCTGTTGGGTTGCAACGCCGTCCTGCGGAGCTTCCACCTCTCCGCACGCAACGCCCGTGAAACAGAGAACGGAGCATACGACTGACGTAACAATCTTAAACAGTTTCTTGTTCATTTCCGTCCTCCTTATTTCACGATAAATTCAATTTCTTTGACGGTATAATTATAATACTCGTCAGTTGCCATAATTCTCAAAACGTACTTGCCCTTCTGCAATGCTACGAATGTATCCTCGTCCGCCTTGAAATTGCTGTTGTAAAGGTCGTTGTCCTTGCTAAGAAGCGACGTCTTATTGCCGTTTTCTACGTAATGCAGCAAACGCATTTCGTTGTTGGGCAAAATCAGCATCACTTGCACCTTGCAGTTTCCGCCGTTGTCGGTTGCAGAGTAGGTGGGAATTTTAATCTTATCCCCCTGCTTATATTCGCTACCAAGCGAACCAACCGAGAGCGTAGGCGCAGTTTCGTCCCTGACGAACAATACGTAAGGGATTTCGTAGCCGTTGTCGTTTGAGTCCTTCGCGTAATAAGTGACCATGTAATAGCCGTCCTTATCAAGCATAAGATCCAGGGGCTTCGTCGCATCGCCCGATGCGAGCACCTGACCGTTGAGCTTTACCGTAACGGTGAATTCCCTAATTTGACCAAGCACGTCAAACGCCTTTGCCGTAGGAATGTTCGCCTTTGTTCCCAAACGCTGACGGAGTTCGAAGGGTTCGTCGAGAATGATAATCGGCTCAACGTCTTCTTCGTCCCATCTTGAAGGGTCTGGATTGTTTTTGTTGTGACCAAGCGATTGGTTGGAAATTTGCGTAATTTTAATGTTTGTTCGCTCCGCTACGTCTTCAAACGCAATACGCACGTAAATCAAATCGGAGAAGCCCGCAAACGGCTCGCCGTTGTCATAAGATACAACGTTCGCTACCGTTTCGCCGCTCGCGTCCAAGATTTTACCGCCGTTCCCTGAAAGCTCGAAGGGCAAAATTCCCTTACTGGTTACATACGAAGACTTTTTGCCCCCTTGCAGCTGTATAAACCAAGCATCCTCCGCCTTATCGTAATAGAGGCGCACCGTCACCGAAAGACTGAGATCTTCCGCATCCGTGAGCGTAATCGCCATTGACGAGAAGAAAATATCCGTCGATGTGTACGACATCGCCATGCTGAATCCACGAGAATACAACGCGTTGATGAAGTTCACCGCAGAATCCTCTTCAAAGCTGAGGTTCAAATAACTCTTTTCCATCGTGAAGGTGACGTCGTTTTCGCTGTAGAAGTATCTATCCTTGTACGTGCCGTAGTCGGTGTCAACGACGGTCAAGGTCGTGGACCATTCTTCCGTCCCCGTCACGCCTTCCGCTACGTACTTGATTTCCATCGTTTCGCCGTCCGCTTCAAACGAGCCGTTCACAAGCTCGCCGTTCACGTAGGTCTTGCACACAAGCTCTACAATCTCCCCGCCTACCGTTTCTACTGCGAAAACTTCGGGTAAATCATATACAAATCCCTTAATCAATCTTGCATTCAATACGGGGGGTTCCACAAACTTAGGTGCGGAAATCGCCATAGAACGAATGGTGATAACGCCGTATTCTACATTACCCAAATAATCGGTTACGGTGAATACTACCTTATAATCGCCAAGCTGTGAAAGCGTCAGCTTATCCTTGACGTCAAGCGTCTTGCCCGCAGGATCGCATACCGTTCGCTCAATCGAGAGCACACCGCTGCCGCCGAAAGCCCGCATCTCTTCCGCCGTGGGAATATCCACCGTTTCATATACGTCCGCTTCAATCAAAGAATCGTCAATCGCAATAAAGATGTTCGGCTTGCCGTTTACAGCTTGAATTTCAATGGTTTCTTCCGCAACGTTGCCCGTGTAGTCCTCTACGTGATAGACGATTTCGTACGTGCCTGCGTATTTGACGAAGAAACCGTCGCCGTCGTTTGCCACCGTAATCTTTCTGCCCTGCGCGTCCTTGTAATATACCCATACGTTGGACAGTACGTCCTTATCAAGCGCATCTCTTACCGTGAAGGGGAAGATGGGGAATTTCTTTCCCACCTCCGCCACGGGAAGCTTTTGCGATTTATCATATCCAAGAAAAATTTCAGGCGCGAGGCTGTCCTCGATTTCCTGCGACAAATCGTAATCGCCAAACGATTTAATCAGCACCTTGCCCTCTACCTTCGAGAATGCGCTTGCCGTAACGGTGACGGTGACTTCGTCGGACGTGAAGCCGCCCCAAGGATTGCTCTTGTAGTGCGCCACATCGTCCAAATCGTTGACAAGCTGGTTGTCGGTCGATTCAACGGAAAGAGGACCGCAATAAATCTTTTTCGATTCGTTATCGATTGCAATCGTCAAGGAATGTTCGGAAACAGCTTGGTTCTTCGGGTTGTTACGGGGATCTTCCCAGTTCTCCCTATCGTTATACTTGAACGCCGTTGCACGGAAGCTGTGCTCAATCTGCGTGCCGTAGTTCGCCGTGTGATAGGTCGAGCCTTCGTAGCCGCCGTACTGCTGTCCGTTTGCGCCTGCTCTCACGTAGGAAACCATCCCTGATCCGTCAACAACGTTCGAGGAATTAATGATGATTTCTACAAAGTTTTCCTTGTCTTCCGCATCCGCAACGCGAACGGTCAAACGTTCAAAATCCGTTTCCTTGAAAACGCTGGGCATAACAATCATATCGATGATGTTATAATTCGCCGTCAGTTTTTCCGTTTTTACATTTGCCGCAAAGCCGATTGTCTGCCCTGCCTTGAAGGTGACAATCGCGCCATACACGTCGTTTTGGATAGTATAGGGGCTTTCTACGTAGTATTTGCCGTAGTCCACACTCATTCTCTCATCCGCGATGACAACGTCCTGCGGACGACGGATTGCAAGATAGTTTTCCGTCTTTGTTACACGCTCGCCGCCCACCGTCGCAAAGTACGTGATCGCATACCTGCCTGCCTGTTCCACAGTGAATTTCTCGCCGCCGAATACACTGCTGCTAGGATAAGCGACCTGAATTTTATCCGCCTTTACTCCTGAAATAGTATAGTCTTCCGCTTCAATTACGTCACCGATATGCAGAACGTTCGATGTGCTCTGCGGTTGCGATTCCGCACTCGCGGTCTTAGCATCCCACGCAAAGAACGCGGACGATAAGCTGAGAGCGCACGTCGCTATAAGGGTGAATACCGAGCGGAAATGTTTTGATTTTCGCATTGTTTTCATTTATCCTTTAATCCCCCCAACAGAAAGATTTACGTTGAGTTTTTTGTTGAAAATTGCATAGAAAATTACGATGGGGAACGCCATCAAGCAAATCCCTGCAAGCTTTGTAGGTACGTTTGCTACCTCGTTGATAGACGTGTTTTGGAAATGGTACATACCATACGCCGCCACAGGATGTGAGGGCAGGTATACCATCGGGATTTGAAAATCGTTCCAGTAAGAGATGAATGTCAAAACGAATACGGTAGCAACCGTACCCGTCGCCAAAGGAACGATAATCTTCGTCATGATTGTGAAGGGGTTTGCACCGTCGATTTTCGCTGCCTCCGTGTAGTCCCGAGGGATCATCTTGAACTGCGCGTAAAAAATCAAGAAATAAGTATTCAAGAAGGAAGCACGCATAATCCAAATCCCAGGGAATGTATCAAAGATACCTAATGCTTGCGCAACCGCGATTTCACTGGGCATCGAGCCTACGATAGGCAACGCCATCGTCACTAGTACGAACGCGTAAATAACATTCGAGAATTTATAATTGAAACGAGCCGTCGCATAGCCGATGACCAGCGAAGAAAGGGTTACCGCCGCCGCGCAACCAATCGAATACACGATAGAGTTTATAAACTGTTGAATAATGTTGTAGCTAAAGTCAAGTTTGTTTGGACCAACGTCTTCCACAAGCACGTAGAAGTACTTATACGCAGTGCCGTAGTTTTTGAAGGTCGCGCCCATCTTCGGCAGCCATAACGCGTTACCGACAATCGCGCCGTCCTTTTCAAAATAGAGATATTCTGTGTTCGATTTCGTCGTAGTCATGAGCGTCCAGAACAAAGGAATGACCATCGTCAACGTGTACGCCACCAAAACAACGGCAAGTACGATTGCGAAAACGTTTATTTTAATTTTCTTTTTCTTCGTTTCCATTATTCGTCACCCACTGCATTCAAAAGCTTACGAGCAAGCAACGTCAACGGGAATGCAATCAACGTACAAACGATACCGAGCGCACTCGCATACGTGTACATCGTTTTACCGTTCCCCGTCTTATTGACAAGCACGAACAAATAGTAGCCGATTGTATAATTTGAATAATCTACCTTCTCGCCAAAGAACGCGTAAAGATTCGCTTGGTTGGTGAAGAGAGTTGCAATATTCGCAATAACGAAGGTGGATATCGTCGGCAAAATTATCGGCACGACAATCGAAAAGAATTCGCGTATCGTGGTTACGCCATCCACCTTGCCCGCTTCAATAATTTCAGGAGAAATTTGATCCATCGCGCCTGTGTAAATCAAAAGCTGCGCACCAAAGCAAATCCAAACGTTATAGAAGATAACGGTGGGCATTAACGAATTTTTCCCGATGAATAGACCTTCTATCGGCTTGCCTGTGAATGTTTCTACGTACCCAGGAATTGCTTCGTTTGCAAAGAATTTGAATACGATTACCAAAAGAATGGAAGGCAACACCGAAGGCAAGAACAAGAAGAACTTAAATGTCTTCGCCAAGGCCCATTTTTTGTAGATGTAATACGCGAATACAATCGCCAAGAACGTACCCACCACCGTCGTATAAAACCATACGATAAGAGAATTTTTAAACGCATCGCGAATGATTGACGTCTCCGTCAACTCACTCCAAAGCCGAACGAAGTTCGCTGAGAAATCCCACGTGAATTTGTCCGCGAGCGTATCGTACGTCTTAAAGGACATCAACACGCTGTTGAAGTTTACGTAGAAATAAAATATCACTACCTGCAAAACAGGCAGGGCTATGAGCAAGCAATAGAAGATACACTCACTCATGTCACCCTTTCTTGTTTTTTGATTCTTTTGCATATAAAATGCACCTCTGTCTTATTTATTAGTTTGTAAAATTATCTGCTCAAATTTTTCCATGCGTTCTTTTGATAACTATACAAGCCGTTGAAGTATTCCGCCGCAGTTGCCGTGCCGTTCTTGAACGCCGTGAAGGGGTTGTTCAAGGTCGCGCCGTTTACGCTTGCAGTGAAGAACCACTTTTCTTCGGTGAACGACGCAGCGTTGTTGATAACAAGCGACAACGATGAATAAGGATATACCACGCGGGAGTTCGTTCTCATTTCAGTCAAAGCCTTACCAAAATTCGTCGCCTGCAACATATCTTCTTCCCGTACCTCGTAATTGAGAGATCTGGGAATGGACGTCAACGCGCTGAACTTCGACATTTCAGAATCGGTATGAAGGAAGCGCATGAACTCTTTCGCAAGCTCCATATTCGATGCGTTCTTGCTGATGAAGCCAAAGGAGCTGTTTGCCGAAAACATCGTTTGCGGGCGAGCTTCGTCGCCTACCGCCGCAGCCGATTTGGGCATAGGCATGAAGGCAAAACGTCTATCGCTCTTCTTCTCGCCACGGATGGTTTCAAGCTCGGTGAACACGCTATCCGCTTCGTTTTCCCACCACACGCCGTCCAAAAGCATTGCATAACGCTTGGTGTTGTACTTGCTCTTGATGAATTCCGCCTGCGCAGTCGTGAAGTCGAAGCCGTTGTAGGTGTTGCCGATGTATTTTACCGAGCCGAACAGCTTTTCTTGCATGCTGAGCGCGTAATATTTACCCGCTTGTCTTTGCAATTCGTATGCGTTGTCTTCGTTGATTTCTACCGTTTCCAGTTCAAGCGTGCCGTCGGAATTAATCGATTTTACAAGCTCTGCTTCACCCTTGAAGGAATAGTTCATGCTGAAACCATCGTAGCCTTCGTAGTCTGCAATGAACGCACGGCAAGCCTTGCTTACGTAATCGTCATAGGAGCCCGAATAGCAGAAGGGAATGTTTTTTGCTGAGATGATGTCGCAAAGTTCGATGAACTGCTCGTACGTCGTAGGCAAACCATCGTCGTACGTACCCTTTACGTTATCAGGGCCTTTGGATTTTTGCGCTTCAAATTCATCTCTCTTTGCCTTCGTAGCGTTCTTGCCATCCTTCAACTTGATGGTGTCGCCGTATTCGTCGAAATAGTAGCCCTCTTCTTCAAACAGATCTACGTCGTAAATGAAGCCGTAGAAGCCATCGTAGAAGGGAACCATATAGTATTTACCGTCTTTCGCGGTAAGGTAGGATTTAAACGCGGGATCGATTTTATCCGCAATCGTACCCTCTTCGCCGTAATCTTCCATCGACGCCGTTAAAACGTCCGTGATATCCGCTATCTTGCCTTCGTTGACGAAGGTGTAATATTCTACGCTTTCCGTAAAGTATATGTCCTCGGCAAGCGATTTGCCCGCCAAGTTACTGCCCGCATATTTTACCTTGTCGGGTTTAACACTAATTTTTACACCCGTTCTTCCTTCCTGGAAGTGGGTGGCATCCTTGTATTTTTCTTCAAAACGTCTTGCAGCCTCTTCCAGCCATTCTTCGCCAACACCGCCCTCGTAGGTCGCAACCGTAAGGTTTGCCTTCGTGGGGTCTTCCTGATTTTCTTCTACGGGAGTACCAACCGAAATGCCACAGCCTACAAGCCCGCTGAACGCGGAAGCACTCATTACAACAGCCGCCAAAAGCGCCATCATTCTTCTACTTCTTTTCATCTTTCAATTCCTTCCTTCTTCTTTTTTGTTATCATTGCCATACCAGCAGCAGCCGTCGCAAACGCTATGCCTGCCACACCCATAAATCCGCCGCAACCTGCCTTGTTAGAATCGGGAGTTGCTTCCCCATCGGTAGGTTCGTTGGTCGGTGGCAAATTGTTGTCTTGGTTATTATCTTCGTTCTTGCTCGCTTCCTCTTCCGCCGTCCATTCGGCATCCGTCTTCAACGCATCAATGCGCGCGATATAGTCTGCGAGCAGCGCATCTACCTCGCCGTAGAAATTAGCGGCTGCGATTGCTTCCGAACCTTGAGCAACGAGAAGTTCGCCTTGCTCCCATTCTTCCGTGCGGTAAATCGAGGGCGTAAAGGCGTTTTCAAGACGAGAAACCGCCGCCGCGATATAGTCCGCAAAGCCCGCTTTTTCCGCCTTGGTCATTACGTTTTCAACAGCAAACTTTACACCGAGAATCGCGCCCTCTACTTCGCCTACCGTAGCAAGGCTGTCGATCATTGCGCTGTATTCGCCCTTGATGGAAAGAATTGAATTCCATTCCGCCGCATCATAATTGCTTTGCTCGAAGGCGGTAAAGTAGGTTTCAAGTTCGCTCTTCGCCTGCGTCTTTCTACTTGCAAGCGTGGCGTAGTCCTCTTTCGTCATAATCCCTGCAAGATCGTTATTGAAACGAGTCAAAATGTCCTCTATTGCAAAGACCGTAAAGCTTAAACCGACTTCCTTTTTCGTCGCTTCAATAAGAGCCTTTACCTGCGCCCTTTCATTGCGCCCAACCGTATCGTTTTCGCCGTAATACGAATAGATGTTCGTATTATTCAAGGTTTTTATCGCCTCAGCGCGAACTTCCGCTACCTGATAAGGCAACGAAACAAACGCCGTTCCGTTGAAATAAAACGCTCTGTCTTCCGTCGTTTTGTACATAATAGGATCGCCTTCGCAATTTCCCTTAACGTATTTCAGGCTGGGGAAGGTCGTCCCTGCAGGAATACTGATTACAAAACCGTATTCCAAAAGCTTCAACGTTGAACGATGCGTAAGCATTTCCGCAAATTGGGCTTCGCCCACCGAAGAGCCGTTCCAATATGCGTAAAGCTGATCTAAACGAGCGGCTTCGCTGTTCATATCAGGGAAGGTTTCCCAGTACGTCAGCCAAAACCGAATATATCTTTCATAAGTCGCGTACGCAGGCTTGCCGCCGAAGTCGCCTTCGTATAATCCGTAATCGCCATAGTCGCTTTCCGTCAGCTTAAAGCCGAAGAAAACGCAGGACGAATCTTGACGATAAGCGATGGCTTCAACGTTTGTGTCAATGTATTCCACCGTTTCGGGCATCGCGTTTGGATCGCTGTCCGCCGAAACGCGCGAAACGTACGCGCTTCCCATAAATGCCAAAGCGCATACTAACACCAATGCCGTCAATAAACCGAATATTTTAAGTTGCGCTTTTTTTAATATTTTCATAAATGTTCCCTTTTAGCTTTCTTTTTCACCCGAAAGCGGAAGAACAATCTTCCGCTTTTCGAGCGTTTTACCGTTAATCTTCTTTCTTCTTGCGAAACAAAGCTACCGCAGCTACAGCCGCCATAGCCGCCGTCGCCACGCCGCCTACCACCGAGCCACAACCCGAGGACGTCGCTTCGTTGCCGCTGTTGCCATCTTGAATTTGTTGCACGTCGTCAACGTTGGCCTTGAACTGCGCTACCGCAGCTTCTACGTCTGCGATTGCCGTCGCCGCATCGATTGCGGAAATTGCCGTAGCTACGAATCCGCTAAGCATTGCTTCCGCTTCTTCGCTGTACTTATCGTGGTCGATTGCGTTGTAGTATGTGCGAACTTCGTTCTTCGCCGATTCCTTCGCCGCAGCAAGTGCCGCCGCATCCGCTTCGAGAGCCGTGAGCACTTCGTCGATATCCGCTTTCGCGTCGTTTACGATTGCCGTAATAGCCGCTTCGTCACCGATTGCGCCGTCGATTGCCGTCTTCGCCGCAGCGATAATTTCTTGGATTTCAGCCCATTCCTTCGCGTGGTAGTCCGCTTCTGCCTTGTAGCCGTCAAGCGCGTTCTTCGCGTTTGCTACAACCGCTTCGTCTGCTTCCCATTCTGCCTCCGTTTTGAAGGAATCCATTTCTGCCTTCGCCGCCGCTACGATACCGTCAATGCCTTCTTGGTTGCCGATTGCGCCGTCGATTGCGGTATTCGCTTCGGTGATAACCGCTTGAATTGCCGTCCATTCAGCCGCGCGGTAGTCCGCTTCCGTCTTGTATGCCGCAAGGTCAGCCTTCGCCGCCGCTACTGCCGCTTCGTCTGCTTCCCACTGAGCTTTCGTCTTGAATGCGTCCATCGCTGCTTTCGCCGTGTCCACAGCCGTGTTGATTGCCGTCACCGACGTAGCCACTTCAATTTCAGCAGCCGCCGTTGCTACGATTTCTTGGATTTCCGCCCATTCCGCATCGCGGTAGTCCGCCTGCGACTTGTACGCCGCAACGTCAGCCGCCGCCGTAGCCTTCATGCCTTCAAAAATCGCATCCGATTCCGCTTTGGTTACAACGTCGTCCATCGATTTCTTCACGTCTTCTAATGCAACCGCCACTTCGTCCGCATTCGTAGCGGAATCAA
>JAZOLF010000151.1:0-11102 GCA_045652785.1 Candidatus Scatosoma sp.
ATCCTGACCAAGCGGCGTACTTGGGCGACGAAAGAGTTGCGAAACTCGAAGAAGTTGAAACCGCGCTTCGTGCGGCGAAGAAGGCTTACGGCATCCAAGTTAAGATCGCAAGATTGTCTTATGATGCGAACTCGCCGTTCAAGATGGAATACACCGCTGGTGAAACCTTCGATATGACGGGCTTTGTTATCACCGTAGAATACGACGACGGTTCGAAAGAACACGCGGATTTGGCCCAAATGACTTTGGTGACTGACCGTCCTTTGACCGCGCTTGACCAAACGGTTACGCTCTCTGGCTATGGCAGAACAATCAATATCTTGGTGAAAGTGACGGATAGCGCTCCCAGCGGCGGCGAAACGGATTCTTCGACGAGCAGCGAAAGCAGCCAAGAACAAGGCGGCTGCGGCTCGACGGTGGCATCGTTTGCGGCGGTTTGCGCTTTGGGCGCGGTAAGCGTTATGATGGCAAGAAAACGTAAGGAGAATCGCGAATGAAAAAAAGATTCAAATTCGGAATTATAGGGGCTTTGATGTTCTTAGCGTCCTTGTTCACGCTGGCTGGTTGCCAGTTGAACAAGACGCTGGAAGGCATTAAAGAAGAATACGGCGTAAACGCAAGCGTTGTCTATTACGGCAACGGCGGCTATTTCAACGACAAGACGGAAAAAACTTCCATCGAATTGTGGTTGGATGCCGAAAAGGTATTCCCCTACAACGTTCCTTCGGATAATGAAGCATTAAATCAAGAATCCAACCACAAACCCAGTAGTAAGGGTACGGTGAAGGTTGCCCGCGACGGCTACGTATTCAAGGGTTGGTACTATCCTGTGGTGGATGAAACAACGGGCAAACTTGCCGTAGATGAAAAGGGCTACTACGTTCTGGGCGAAGCGGCAAATTTCAACCAAAAATTGAGCGTCGGGGATCAAATGATCGTCGTTGCGAAGTGGGCGAAACGCGAAGCGGTGGAAATCCGCTTGGTTGCGGAAGTGCCTTTCACGGCGAGCATCGAAAAGATTGAAGACGGCAAAGTTGTTAAAGATGAAAACGGTACGCCTGTGCGTGAAACCAAGCAGTTGCAATCGGGCGAAGTAATCGCGTTGAAGGATTACAGTACGACCGACAAAACGGTGACGCTGAGTTATACCAGTTTGCCTACTCAGGGTGAAACGGATGCAACCTTCTTTGCTTACTACTTCGACGAAGCCTGTACCCAAATGCTTTCGAGTGCGGACTTAAAGTTGAAAGAAGTCGGCAACGAACAAAACCAAGTGATTTATGCAAAGTATATCGCAGGGAAGTGGGATATCATCCGCGCGAATGCCGATTACAACAAACTGTTCAAGAACAAAAACGCAGCAGGCAACTACTGGCTGTTGACGGACTTGGATTTGACGGGCAAGACGATTGCTCCCTTGACGTCGTTTAGCGGTACGCTGGTTGGCGACGGACATACCATCAAAGGTTTGACCGTGAACGCGGCATCGGGTTCGGTAAGAGAAAACAACACAATCTCGATCTTCGGCGAAATTAAATCGACGGCGAAGATTTCCAACCTGACGTTGGACGGCTGGAAGTTGACGGTGGATTCTAACCCCAGCATCGTAAAGAACTTGACGACCTATATGTTCTTCTCGAAAGTGGAAGACGGCGCAACGTTTGAAAACTTCTCCATTAAGGGCGGCTCGATTTCCGTTTCCAAGGGGGAAGATTGCAACTTGCTCAACATTCCCGGTGAAAAGCATTTGTACGTGGAAGGGGATGCGGAATATGACGCTGAAAACCCCGAAAACGGCTACTGGACTTGGAATGATAGCAATTACTTGTTCGGCGGCATGGGTACGGATGCGGCTGTGCTTGAAAAGTATAGTGGGTTGACGATCGTTGACGGTTTCAAACCTACTCTCACAATTACGAATAAATAATAAAGGAGACATAGATTATGAAAAAATGGCAGAGAGCAATCAGCGTAGCGCTTGGCGCAACGATGCTCCTTTCCACCGTAGCAACTACCGCGGCTTGTAACAAAGACAAGGGCGAAGGCAGCAGCTACGACACCGAAAACCGCCCCTTGGTTTTGGCGGCGCAGGCGTTCGATGGGAATTTCAGCCCCTTCTTTGCTACGTCTGGACCTGACTCGGAAATCGCAGGGCAAACACAGTTGCCTTTGATGACCATTAACTCCGCAATGGACTCCGTTTGCGGCCCGAATGAAGCAACCGTTGCTTTGGACTGGAATACGACCTACAAGGATGAAAGCGGTAACGTATTGTCGTCCGCAACCGATGCGGCAACGACGACCTATGAGTTCGTTATCAAAAATGGTATCAAGTACTGGGATGGCACGCCCTTGACTGTTAAGGACGTATTGTTCAACCTGTACGTATATCTCGATCCTATGTACGCAGGTTCGTCCACGATTTACTCTACGGACATTCAAGGCTTGAAAGCGTACCGTGCGCAGAACCCTGATTTGAGCGACGAATCGGAAGGCAGTTACGACGATGAATTCGTTGCAGAAGCAACCAGCCGTATTTACAACTTGACCGAATACTTGAAGGCGAAGGAAGCGTTGAAACCTGGTTTGTACACCGAACAAGTGGAAGCGGACTTGGCGAAGACGATGGAATTGTTCCAAGAAGAAATTACTTCCGACTGGAATGAATGCGAAACGAGTTTGACGGGCTACCAAGAAGAATACAACTTCACCCAAGCATGGGAAGTTTACTTCTTGAACATGGGTATCATCTCCATCCGTACCCGTATGAATTCGAACGGTGGCGTTGAAACCATCAAGATTTACGAAAACCCTGCTGATCCTGACAACAGTCCGTTTAAGTACGTGACGACGCTTGACAAGGATCCCGACGACGCAACGGCGGTTGACCCGAAAGACGATCCTTTGTCCTACTACGGTTTGCAAAAAGAAGCAACCACCGATGACAAAGTAGCGGCTTGGCTTGCAGAAAACAAAGTGGATGGCGTGACCTACACCGAAGAAGACGCTGTACGTGAATTGACGAAGGCGTGGGCGATCGGTATCGTAGAAGATACGTACACTTCGACGGATGCGAAGTTGCTCGAAATCCTTACCTACTGGGAAACGGCATACAACATCCGTACCTTCATCGAAAACGAAGCACGCTCCGCTTACTATGATTCGTTGCCCGAAAATGAACGCGTAGCGTCTATCAGCGGTATCACCACCTACAAGACCAGCAACTTCAACGGTAAGAACAAGATTGCGCTCGGCGACGAACACGACGTTTTGAGCATCGTAATCAACGGCGTTGACCCGAAGGCAGTATTCAACTTCTCGTTCGGTGTTGCTCCTATGCATTACTACTCCGACGCGGAAACCATCGCAAGCACCCCTTACGGCGTTAGAACGGGTAACCAAAACTTCTTCGATAACATTTTGAAGAAGAACAGCGGCTTGCCCAAGGGCGCAGGCGTGTATATGCCTTCCAACGCAAGCGGTAACCAAAGCACCGTAGATAGATATTCCTTCTACGCGGCAAACATCGTTTACTTCGAACGCAACCCTTACTTCTACACGGTTGGCCTTGACGGCGCAGGCGTGACGAAGGCGGACATCGAAAACAAGATTGCAAACGTTGGCAACGATACGTCCAAGGAAATCCACAACGCGAAAATTAAGTATCTCAACTACAAAGTAGTTGGTGATGACAGAATTTTGCAAAACTTGCAGGCGCAAAACATTGACTACGGTCAACCCAACGCTGAACCTAAGAACGTACAAGAAGTTGCAAACACCGCACATCTTGGCTACAAGACCATCAACACCAACGGTTACGGTTACGTAGGTGTGAACCCTAAGTTCGTTCCCGATTTGGAAGTTCGTCAAGCCATCATGAAGGCGATGAATACGGCGCTCACCGTACAATTCTACGGCAACAACGCGGAACAAATCTTCCGTCCCATCTCCAACGAAATGTGGAACGGTGCATTCCGCGTATCTTCCTTGCCTGATGAATTGAAATTCACCACCGATCACGCTGAAATCGAATCGTTGGTTGAATCGGCTGGCTGGTACAAGAACTCCGACGGTATCTACGAAAAGAACGGTAAGAAACTGGAACTCAAGTTTACCATCGCTGGTGAATCGAAGAACCACCCTGCATACGGTATGTTCGACTCCGCTGCGAAGTTCTTGAACGAATGCGGTTTCGTTATCACCGTTGGTACGGACATTCAAGCACTTTCTAAGTTGGCAACGGGCGGCTTGCAAGTATGGGCGGCTGCATGGTCCACGGGTGTTGACCCTGACCCTTATCAAACCTACCATAAGGACAGTACCGCAACGTCGGTTAAGAACTGGAACTATCCCGAAATCTTGGATACGAACAAGACGGAATTCTGGCGTGAACGTGAAATCGTATATAGAATTTCCGAATTGATTGATGCTGGTAGAAAGACGTTGGATCAAGGCACGCGTATCGGCATTTACACCGAAACGTTGGCAAAGATTATGGAACTTGCGGTAGAATTGCCTACCTATCAAAGAAAAGACCTTGTTTCTTGGAACAGAAACGTTATCGACGAAAACACCATGAACATCAACGGTGCAACTTCTACGACGGGCGTTCTTTACAAGTTGTGGAAGGTTTCCTACAAATAAGAAAGGCTTTGCGTAGCGGCAATAGCGGCAGCGCAAAAAAACAAAAGTAAACAATCGGATAGGGTGGGGCGCAAGCCCTTCCCTGCCGAATGCCTTGCGCGCGTAGGCGTGTGGGCATAAAAATACAGTCCTGCGCGCGTGCGCGTGGGCGAAATACATGAGAAAGGCGATATTATGGTAAAATACATAATTAAACGAATATTGATTTCCTTGCTCATCTTGCTGGGGGTATCCATCTTTTTGTACTTTCTGGTAAGATTGATGCCAGTAAACTATATTCGCGATCAATATTACGCAACGCATGGACAATCGGATTCCAGCGAAGAAGAGTTGTATAAGTTCTTGCAGATGTATGGCTTGCACGACAACTCCTTCGGCGGGATTGTCAGCGGCTACTGGGGCTGGCTGACGAAGGTTTTGCAAGGGGATTTCGGTAAGTCGTTCATCGACAGCCAACCCGTTGGCCAAAAAATCTTCAACAATATGGGGGTTTCTTTCTCCATTTCCTTCGTGTCCTTGATTTTGCAACTTATCATTGCGATTCCTTTGGGGATTAAGAGTGCGTGCAACCAGTACGGGAAACTCGACTATACCGTCACCGTTTTGACGATGATCGGTATGTCTTTCCCTACCTTCTTCTTCGGCAGTATCGTTATCAAGATTTTTGCCGTGGATTTGGGCTGGTTCGAAGTAGGTGGCTTGCATACGGCAACGCTGCCTAAAAACGCTACTTGGTGGGAAAGCACAGGCGACCTTTTGTGGCACATGGTACTTCCCATGTTCGTACTCGTTATCCTGTCCATCGGTTCGTTGATGCGTTATACCCGTACCAACACGTTGGAAGTGCTTAACGCGGACTACATCCGTACTGCGCGCGCAAAGGGTTTGTCTGAAAAGACGGTTGTTTATAAGCACGTATTCCGCAATACCTTGATTCCCCTTGTCACTACCCTGGCTGGTATTTTGCCTGGGTTGTTTGGCGGTGCGATGATTACCGAAAAAATCTTCGACTTGCCGGGTATCGGGTTGCTTGCATATACGGCGCTTACGAAAGGGGATATTCCGTTCATCATGGCGTACAATATGTTCTTGGCGGTGCTTACCGTTATCGGCGTATTGTTGTCTGACTTGATGTACGCGGTGGTTGACCCCCGTGTAAAACTTGGGAAATAAGGAGGTATAACAATGGAAGAAATGAGAGGTTCCGAATTGACGGAAGAAGAAGTAGAGGTTAACGAAGCGAAGGAAACAGACGTTTCCGAACCGTCCCAGGAAGATTTGCACGGCGAAAACCTGACCGATCGCGTAAAGGTGCTCTCGCCTATGGCAACGGTTATGAAGCGGTTTTTCCGCTCCAAACTCTCCGTTGTCGGCTTGATTGTTATTCTTGCGCTCTTCGTATTCTCTTTTGTTGGGCCTTTGTTCTCGCCCTGGTATAAGGGTGGCGAAAGCATCATCGACACCACGACGAAGTATGAATACCAAGAAGTGCCCGTCACCTATATCATCGAACACGATGATGGTACGACGGAAGAACTTGTGGTTTTGGAAATCGCCGTAAACGTGCGCGATAAGTATGCCGAAGGGGACATCTCTTGGAAACATTGGCTCGGTACGAATGAAAACGGCTACGATATTTTCACCAACTTGATGCTCGGTGGTAGGGTTTCCTTGACCATCGGTTTCGTCGTTGTTATTTTGCAAACGCTGCTGGGGGTATTGCTTGGCGGCTTGGCAGGCTACTTCGGCGGTTGGGTGGACCAAGTTATCATGCGTATGTGCGATATACTCTACTGTATCCCGACCTTGCCCATTATGTTGATTTTGTCGGCAATCTTCAACGAAATCACGACGGTTGCGAAACTGTACTACATGATGGGGATATTGTGTTTGATCGGCTGGGCTGGTACGGCGCGTCTTGTGCGCGGTCAAATCCTGTCTTTGCGTGAACAGGATTTCATGTTGGCAGCGAAGGCGTCCGGGCTTTCCACGTGGAGTAAAATATTCAAGCATTTGATGCCCAACGTTATGCCCCAACTCATCGTTACGATGACGCTTGGCTTGGGACAAATTATTTTGACCGAAGCAACGCTCGGGTTCTTGGGGATTGGTGCGCCTTTGGGTACGCCTACCTGGGGTGCGATGATCGAATACGCGAACAACACCACCTACCTTTCGGATTTCCCGAACTTCTGGGTACCCGCAGGTGTGTGCATTACGGCGGCAATCTTGGCGTTCAACTTCGTTGGCGACGGCTTGCGCGACGCATTCGACCCGAAGATGAAGAGGTAATGTATGGGAATTTTGGATATTTTTAAGAAGAAAAAAGAAGGCAATTCGCATTACATCTCTTCCGCCGAATCTAAGCGGATCATGAAGGAAAATGCGAAGTCTATCAAATACTACGAAAAGCGCAAGAAAAGAAAGGTAGTGGAAGAAGAATTCCTTACCCAAATGCAGGACGAAAAGAACGTTATTGAGTTCGAAAACTTGCATACCTATTTCTTCTCTGATGCGGGCGTTGTAAAAGCAGTAAACGGTGTCACGTTCTCGATCCCCGCAGGATCGACGGTGGGCGTCGTTGGGGAATCGGGTTGCGGTAAGTCGGTTACTTCGCTGTCGCTGATGCAACTTGTGCAAGGACCTTCGGGGCAAATCGTAGATGGTTCGATTCGTTTTAAAACCAACGCGTTTAAACTCGACGAAAAGGGAAAGAAGATACCCGTGTACGAAACGAACGAAGACGGCACGGTGAAAACGGACGCAAAAGGGAAACCCATTTTCGCGAAAAACGAACTGGGCGGCAACCTGTACGAAATGGAAGAAAAAGTGGTAGATATTGCAAAAATGCCCATCGAAGCAATGCGTTCCATTCGTGGGCGTGAATTGTCGATGATCTTCCAAGAACCGATGACTTCCTTGAACCCTGTGTTCACCATCGGAAACCAGTTGGACGAAGTTGCGTTCTTGCACATCGAAGGCATCTCCAAAGAAAATGCAAAAGCACGCAGTATTGAAATGTTGAATTTGGTCGGTATTGCGGACGCGGAACGCGTGTACCAGAAGTTCCCCCACGAACTTTCGGGCGGTATGCGTCAACGTGTTATGATCGCAATGGCGCTCTTGTGCAACCCCAAACTCATCATCGCGGACGAACCGACGACGGCACTCGACGTTACCATTCAAGCACAGATTTTGGACTTGCTCCGTGAAATCAAAAAGAAGATCAACGGCAGTATTATGCTCATCACCCACGACCTTGGCGTCGTTGCGGAAATGGCAGATTACGTTGTGGTTATGTACGCAGGTAAAGTAATCGAAATGGGTACGGCGGAAGATATTTTCGACAATCCCTTGCACCCGTACACCATCGGCTTGCAAAAGAGTAAGCCTACCGTGGACGGCGAAGTGGATAAACTCTACTGTATCCCCGGTTTCGTTCCGAACCCTGTAAATATGCCCAACTATTGCTATTTCAGAGATCGTTGCGAACGCTGTACGGCTCAATGCGCGGGCGAATATCCTGCGTACGTACAAGTGTCGCCTACCCACAAGGTAGCGTGCTATTTGTATAACCAAGAAAACAAGGAGAACTAATCATGGCGAATGAAGAGCAAAACATGAAATTTTGCACGGAATGCGGACAAGAAGTGCCTGAAGGGGCGTGGGTTTGTCCCCATTGCGGTTGCCAAATTGCAGCGCTTGAAGCGGAAACAGAGATTGATGATACTCCTTTGTTGGAAGTAAAAGACCTGAAAAAATATTTTGTCGTCGATACCAACTTTTTTGGCAAGCCGACCAAGTATTTGCACGCGGTTGACAACGTTTCCTTTACGCTCGAAAAGGGTAAAACCCTGGGTATCGTAGGGGAATCGGGTTGCGGCAAGACGACCATGGGGCGTACCATTTTGCGTTTGCACGACGTCACGGGCGGCGAAGTATGGTTCAAGGGGCAACGCATTAGCGATTTGTCGGATAGAGAATTTGATAAACTCCGTCCGCAAATGCAGATGATTTTCCAAGATCCGTATGCCAGCCTTTCTCCCCGTTTGACCGTTGGTGAAATCATCGGCGAAGCGGCAAGAGAACACGGTATCGTTTCCCCCGAAGAATACAAGGATTATATTTTGAGCGTTATGAAAATGTGCGGCTTGCAGCCCCATTACTTTGAACGCTATCCCCACGAATTCTCGGGCGGCCAACGTCAACGTATTTGTATTGCGCGCGCCTTGGCGCTTAAACCCGACTTGGTGGTTTGCGACGAGCCCGTATCCGCGCTCGACGTGTCTATCCAGGCGCAAATTATCAATATGTTGAAAGAATTGCAGGCGGAATTAGGGCTTACCTACGTATTCATCTCGCACGACTTGTCCGTTGTAAAACACATCTCTGACCAAGTTGGCGTTATGTATTTGGGCAGTATGGTGGAATTTGGCGCGAAAGAGCAAATTTTCACCAACACCTTGCACCCTTACACAAAGGCGTTGTTCTCGGCTGTGCCCGTTCCCAACCCCCACGTGAAGATGAACCGTATCATCTTGAAGGGGGATATTCCTTCCCCGGTCAACCCGCCCAGCGGCTGTAAGTTCCATACTCGCTGCGAAAACTGTATGGAAGTGTGCAAGAAGTTCGTGCCTGCGTATAAAGAAGTGGAAAGCGGACATTTCTGTGCGTGCCACCTGTACGCAAGCGAAGAAGAAATGGCACAAATGCAGGCGGAATTAGCGGCGCAAGAAACGGCGCAAACCGTTTTGGAAAACTAATATGAGCGAAAAACAACCAAAAAAACAAGACGATTTGGATATGGAAACGACGTTTGCCGATATGAACGTGGACGGGATGCCTTGGTATAACCCGAAACGAAAGAATGGGCAAAAGGCGGAGAAAATCCATTTGACGCGCGCGGAGCGTTGGGCGATGTTTAAGGCGGGTTTTACCGCCGTTATTCCCTTCGTTTTGGGTGCGGCAGGGTTGTTCCTTGCCTTGTATGCAATTATGGTTTTATGGCTGAAATAAGCCGCTCTAAATAAGAAACAACCCAGCAAGACGCTGGGTTGTTTGTTTTATATAATCTTTATGTATTTTGTGCGAGAGTATGTAGCAGGGATAATATCGTTTGTTTTGCATCTTCTGGGATGGCACGATATAATTCTAAAAGTTCTTGCTCGGATGCCGTGTTGATGGTGGGGAGTTGCTCCGCAAAAAATTCTGCCATTGTAATCCCAAAGGCATTACATAAGCACTCCAAAGTAGTGATGGATGGCAGGGTTTCGCGGTTGAACATATTTGTAAGCGTCGATTGTGAAATATTTGATTCCACCGAAAGCCGATATATAGACCAATTGCGTTCTAGCCGCAATTGATTGATTTTCTTTAATATATCCATAACATTTCTCCGATGACAGATGTGCACATTCCCATATGTATATATAATAGCATAAATTACAAAAAAAATAATACCCAAATGGGTTGACAATATAACCCATATGTGTTATAATATGCTATACATATGGTAATGCCGATGAATTTAAATAATAGACGGAGCGATAAACAATGGAAGAAAACGTAAATGCACATCCAGAAATGAAGTTTTGTTCGGAATGCGGACAAAAGGTTCTTAGAAAGGCGATTATTTGTCCGCATTGTGGCTGTCAAATAGGTGCGGCAAAAACGGAAGGAAAAGAGCCACGGATCATTATCAACAATACTAACCAGAATAGTAATAACAACGTTGCGCCAAGCACGCCTTATGGTGCGAGAATGAGAAGTAAGTGGACAGCGTTTTTCCTGTGCTTGTTCCTTGGCTGGATGGGGGCGCATAAGTTTTATGAAGGTAAAATTGGTACTGGTGTTATCTATGCGTTAACAGGTGGTATATTTGGGCTCGGCTGGCTGTTCGACACTTTGTCTTTGTTGGGCAAACCTGACCCTTATTGTGTTTATTAAGGAAGTGTTAAAGAATGAAAATTCGATGGGATGAAAATGGTTTCTCTGCTAATATTAACGGTGAATCGCCGCAAGTGGCGCAAGCAGGCGCGACGGGGCTGGGCTTATTGCAAGAAAATGGAGTTTTAGTTCTTGGAGCAATTGCATTTGTTGGTTCCATGATAAACTTGTTGTTTGGCTTATTTTTAAATTTTAGCACGGATGCACTTGCATTTTTTGCTGAAAATAAAGCCGCGCATTGGATGGTAGTTTTCTTAATTTTTTCAATTGTCTTATTTATGTTGTCAATATTAAGCGGAATTTTTTCCACCATACTGTATGTAAAATCCAAGAAAAAAATGTTAGATATGGTCGGATTGATACTTGCAATACTCGCTTTTGTAGTGGGGCTTTCTAGTTTAATTTTGAATATTATTGCATTGATTGCTTGGTAATAATAAGAAAAAGGCAGGAAAAACCTGCCTTTTTTTGTTGATATAAAGAAAAACCACGCGATAGTCGCGTGGTTCGGT
>JAZOLF010000152.1:0-4426 GCA_045652785.1 Candidatus Scatosoma sp.
CCTTGGCCCCCAGACCGACATGGCTACGATCCGACTTATCGACAATATTTTCCACCATCTCCGCCACTTTAGATGGCTTTACCGACCCGTGAAAATATTGACGAACTCGGTTTTTTAGCACCCTTGCTTTGCCGACATAAATCACCACGCCGTCTTTATCAAGCATGATATATACGCCCGGGCTATCCGGTAATAATTTCAGTTTTTCCTGTAATTTTCCCACCGAGAAACCACCTATGCGCAAACTTGCAAGCAAACATACTTACTGATAGTATCAGTATAACACAAATTACAGCGTTTTGCAAGAAAAAAAATAAAAAAAACCGTTAGCAACCTAAAAACTCAATTCCTTTTAAAAGCACGTCGTTGATACTGTCGTTCGTCAGGCTGTAAAAGATAATTTTTCCCTGACGGCAACTCTTTACAATCCCATTACTTTTCAAATATCGTAGTTGATGGGATACCGTTGTTTGGTTAATCTCCAAAATTCTGGAAATATCCGTTACGCAGAGTTCGCTAATCGCCAGCGCAGACAAAATCCGCACTCTTGTATAATCGGAAAAAACGGAAAAAAAACACACAATTCCTTCCAGAATCTCCCCTTGCGGGACATAATCCTGTATCAAGCCTTGTGTGCGTTTATCCAAAAGCAACGTTTGTGACATATGTACATCTCCTTTATATGTTTATACGCGGATTGTATCATAAGCACTTGCGCGCTTTTCCTATAAAATTGTCGAATGTTTGCTTATTTTGTAGTTTCTATCCCTAAAACTTCGTAGCCCGCACCTACAATCACCGCCGTGAGCGTTTCGTCCGAAAGTTCGGTCGCCGATACTACCGTCGCCGTACCATCCTGTAAGGATACTTCTACGCCGTCAACGCCGTCCACCGATAGCAACGCTTTCGTCGCGTGTGCTACACAATGCTGACACATCATTCCTTGAATTTTTAATACCTTTTTCATCGTTTTTTGCTCCTTC
The DNA here is from genome assembly GCA_045652785.1 of Candidatus Scatosoma sp. Classification (GTDB taxonomy): domain Bacteria; phylum Bacillota; class Clostridia; order Christensenellales; family Borkfalkiaceae; genus Scatosoma. Next base: position 984 of record JAZOLF010000152.1, read on the forward strand.
TGCTCTTGTTTTTCTTGTTTTGTTTCTTGGTTGCATTCACATTTGGGCAAGTGTTCTTCCCCGCCCGTTCTTTCCTGCTTATTCGCCCCAAATCGCATCAAACGCAAAGCGTTCGTTACCACGAAAAGGGAACTTAAACTCATACATGCTGCCGCGATCATAGGATTTAAGTGCAAGTTTGCCCAAGCAAACGCCCCCGCCGCTACGGGAATGGCAACGACGTTATAGAAGAATGCCCAGAAGAGATTTTGCTTGATATTTCGAACGGTTGCTTTGCTCAGCGAAAGCATCGTTGGGAGCGCCGACAAATCGCCACGCGTCAACACGACGTCCGCGCTATCAATGGCAATATCCGTACCCGTTCCCATCGCCACGCCCAAGTTCGCCGCCTTCAACGCAGGGCTGTCGTTAATACCATCTCCAACCATCGCAACCACACCGCCAACCGATTGCACACGGCGTACCGCATCCGCTTTATCAGCAGGCAAAGCATCGGCAAAATAGTCTTGAATACCCACCTGCTCGGCAATCGCAGCCGCGACGTTTTCGTTGTCACCTGTCAGCATCGCCAAACGAATTCCGCTATCGTTAAGTGTTTGCACCGCTTTCTTGCTCGTTTCCTTCAAGGTATCCGCGATGGCAAAAACCGCAAGAATTTTATCCTTTTTTGCTAAAAATACAACCGTTTTTCCTTGCAAAGCGTATTCTTTTTCCAGAGCAAGTTCCTTATCTTTCACGGACGTGGCAAGGAGTTTTCTATTCCCCAAATAGTAAGTCTCGCCACCAAATTCAGCAATCGCGCCTTTCCCCGTTTCATAACGGTAATTTTCAACGTCAACTTTATAAAATCCCAGTCCTTCGGCGTATTGTTTAATACAGTCCGCAATGGGGTGGTTAGAGCGGCTTTCAATCGTGTGTGCCAGCCCCAAAACAAACGAGTTTTCGCCGCCCAAAGAAAGAAAATCGGTCACTTTCGGCTTGCCTACGGTCAGCGTAGCGGTCTTATCCAGCAAAATACAGTTAATATCTTTCGCTTTTTGCAAGGCTTCCGCATCTTTATACAGGATACCAAGCGACATTCCGCGCCCCGTAGCCGCCATCACCGCAACGGGAGTAGCAAGCCCCAGCGAACAAGGACAAGAAATAACCAAGACACAAATAGCATAGTTTGCCGCCTCGCCGATATTCCCTGTTGCTCCTATCCAAATCAAAAGCGTGAGCAGGGAAATCATACACACAATCGGTACAAAAATACCTGCTATGCGATCCGCAATCTTTTGCAAAGGTGCTTTGCTTGCGCCCGCGTCTTTAACCATTTTTATAACTTGCGACAAAGTGGTATCCGCGCCCACTTTTTCAGCAAGGACCTTGATATAACCGCTTTTGACAATGTCTGCCCCCGTCACGCTGTCCCCTTCCGTGAGTTCAACGGGCAAACTTTCGCCCGTAATCGCCGCTCTATCGACAAAAGCGTGACCTTCGATAATCTTCCCGTCCACGGGAACGTAATCCCCTTGCCGAACGATCAAAACATCCCCAACCGCAATTTCGGAAAAGGTAATAACCTTTTCAATATCGCCTACCTGCACCGTGACGGTGTTCGGCATCAAAGCAATCAATTTGTTGATTTCTTCCCCCGTTTTGCGTTTGGATTTATCTTCCAGCCACTTTCCGAGCGTGACAAGCACCAAAATCATCGCCGCCGACTCAAAATACAAATGCGGGTGACGTCCGTCAACGTAATGCAAACCCGTCAGGACAAGGCTATATCCCCAAGAAACCGCTGAGCCCAAGGCAACCAAAGTATCCATATTCGGCACTCGTTTCCAAAGTGCCTTTGCTCCCGACGTAAAAAAGCGATAATTGAGCAGCAAAACGGCAAGGGAAAGCGCCGCTTGTATCGGATAATTATAGGACGGCGCGAGAACGGGCAAGCCCAACATTCCGCCCATAGAACAATACATCAACGGCAAAAGCAAGCAAAGCGAAACCCAAAAACGAATTTTTAAAGCATCGCGCTTGGGATTTTCAACCGCCCTTTCTTGATACAGTTGAATACCATATCCCAAATCTTCCACCGCTTTGATAATCATTTGATCGTTAACAATGGTTTCGTCCATCTCAACAGACATACTCTCATCCATCAGCGATACGTCCGCGCAGATCACTCCATCTATTTTATTGACCGTTCGTTCAATCCCCGACGAGCACGCCGTACAGGACATCCCGAATATTGAAAATTTCTTTTTCATAATGATACCTTACCGATATTATAGCAAAACTATGCAAAAAAAGCAAGCATCTAAAATATCGTTTATTGCCTATAACGCAAAAAAGCGGGCGCAAAATGCAGCCCGCCTAAACATTCATTTTAGACGATTGTTTAGTTGTTTGCTTCTTCTTTTTGAGCAACTACTTCTTTGCCGTCATAATAACCGCAAGCCGCGCAAACCTTGTGCGCTTCTTTCAATTCGTGACAATGAGGGCAATCAACAAGCGTGGATGCCGTTGCTTTGTAGTTTGCAAATCTCTTGTTCGTTCTGCTCTTGGATTGTTTGCTCTTAGGTACTGCCATCTTAACACCTCTATCAGTTTTTTATTATCGTAATTATTTTGTTTCCGAAGAGTATCGTATCGGTTCACATTCGCTTTCACAGGAAAGATTGAACGGCAGGCTAAATACTACCGCATCTTCAACGGCTTGTTTCAAATCCACAATGCCGCCAAAATAACTATAATCTTCCGCATCCTTCTTAGGTTCAAACAACGCATTCAAGTCGCCTTCCACCGCAATTTCTACGGGTTGCAAGCAACGGGAACATTGTCCTTTCAACTTATAACACACTTTCCCGCGTATTTCAAAGGCATCATCTTCATACAAATCGTATTCAAACGAAACCGAAATCGGGCCGTCAAACTCCGCATAAGGAATCGGCAACAATTCCGCAGGCGCGTTATAAGAAAATTCCATCGTACCATAGTAGGCTTTTTGCGAATTTAATTTTCTAATATCGATAATCATCATTGACTTTGAATAGTATAGTATATTTCAATAACTTTGTCAACTTTTTTTCGCTGTAAAAATAGGATTTTTTACAACAATTCAACGGTTTCTCTCGCGATAACCAGTTCTTCGTTGGTCGGAATAATCAAAACCTTGACCTTAGAATTCTTGCCAGTAATGTCGCGGATTGCGCCGTTGTTCTTTTCAAGGTTCTTTTCAAGGTCAATTTCAAGGCCCAAATATTGCATATTTTCACAAATTGCCGCACGGACGGAAGGCGTGTTTTCACCAACACCTGCCGTGAATACAATACAATCCACGCCGTTCATTGCCGCCGCGTATGCGCCTACGTATTTCTTACAGCTGTAACCGAACATATCAAGCGCGAGTTGAGCGCGCTTATTCCCTTCGCTAGCCGCTGCGTCAAGATCTCTAAAGT
>JAZOLF010000153.1:0-14993 GCA_045652785.1 Candidatus Scatosoma sp.
GGATTTGGATTGGAGCTTTGAAGAAGATTTGAAACACCCTGTCGATTTGACGGGCTCGGGGCGGGATATTCGTCCCATCGACGGGATGGATTTGCCTGAAATCGAACAGCGCAGAGCTGAGTTTGAAAGCATCGGCGTCGAAGCGATCAAAGCGGGCAAAGTGGCTGCGGTACTCCTTGCGGGGGGTATGGGTACTCGTTTGGGGGTGGACGGACCTAAGGGTGCGTACGATATCGGTATCACTAAGCCTTTGTATATCTTTGAACAACAGATGAAAAACATTTTGGAAGTGGTCGATAAAGTGGGCGTGTATCCCCCTTTGTATATCATGACCAGCGATAAGAACCACGATGCGACGACTTCGTTCTGGGCGGAACATAACTACTTTGGCTATCCTGCGGAGTTGGTTAAATTCTTCAAACAAGATATGGCGCCTGCGGTGGATTACAACGGCAAAATTATTTTGGAAACGAAAGGTATGCCTGCAATGTCCCCCAACGGCAACGGCGGTTGGTTTGCGTCCATGAAACGCGCGGGCTTGGTGGAAGATCTGCACCAAAAGGGCGTGGAATGGCTGAATATCTACGCAGTAGATAACGTGTTGCAACGGATCGTAGATCCCGTATTCGTCGGCGCGACGATTGTATCGGGCGTGAATTGCGGCGCAAAGTCGATTTCCAAGACCATTCCCAACGAAAAGGTTGGCGTACTTTGCAAGGACGGCGATCAACCCGATATCATCGAATATTACGAACTCACGGACGAAATGGCGAACGCAAAAGACGAAAACGGCAATCTTTTGTATCGTTTCGGGGTGATTATGAACTACTTATTCCGCCTTTCCAAGTTGGAAGAAATTGTGGAAAAGAAAATCCCCGTACATATCGTTGAAAAGAAAATCGAATGCCTTTGCGAAGACGGTGTGACCAGAAAGCCTGAAAAGGAAAACGGGAAAAAGTTTGAAACGCTTGCGGTGGATTTGGTGAAACTCATGGGCAGCGTGTTGCCCTACGTGGTCGTTCGTGAAAAGGAATTTGCGCCCATTAAAAATAAGACGGGCGTGGATAGCGTGGAAAGCGCAAGAGAGTTGCTCAAACTCAACGGAGTGGAATTGTAATGGCGACGGATTTGGTAGGCAACGTAAAATTGCAACGGTTTATCCAGTTGCTTGCGGAACTCAATCATTTGTCGGCGGATGCGGTGCGGACGGGGAAATTAGAACTCCTGCCCAAGATGAATGTGGTGATTAAAGAGATGCACTCCATCCAAAGTGTTGGCGAAGAAGACGCCTATACCGCCATCGAAGAAGATGCACAGATGATTTATAAGAATTTCGACGCGGCGTCGCAAATGCTCAAAAGCAACGAAAGCGGCAATATCGACGGCGCAACCAACGCGGCGGTTAAGCTGTTTTTGAAGAATATTTTTACCGCGACGGTGAATATCATCCACGCGTACGGTTTGGCGTAATAGAAAAAAGAAAGAGCCTTGTAAAAAGGCTCTTTTTTGTGTTTGCATGGGGCAGGTGTGCGTTGAATGCGCATGTTTGCTCCCTTTTTGTTGTTTGGATGTGCGCTAAAAAATGTTTTCGGGTAGGAGTTTATAGGCGCGAGGGATGGTTTCTGCCATATCCAAAAGCAGTTCAAATTTCGGCAGGCTGTCTTCGTAGTTGCCTTGGTAGAGATAGCCGAGCGCTTCCCCTAAATGGTAGTCCACTTGGTCGATCAAGGAGTGCGGCAGCCACAAATATAACGTTTTCTTCTTTTCTTCCCAAAAGATTTGCAGCGCCGTACCGTCTTCGTGGGTAGCGGCGCAACTTTCCGTCTTTTGGTAGATGCCCGTCAACCCTTCGTGGAGGGTGTCAAATGTTTTATGGACGAACCGTACTTCCAGTACCGTACCTGTTGCAAGTAGAACGCCTGAAATTAAAATGCTGGGTATAATTCTCATTTTGTCACCATAACTTTTCCTGCCAGTCTAACGAGAAAACTTTGTACTTTTCCCCAACTTTTTGGGCGTACATTTTTCCGTTCCCGTCCACCGTTGCGACCAACACTTTTTTGACTTCGTTAAAGCCCTGCCCCCGCAATTTTTCCAAAAAGTATCCTTTTTCTTTCCCTGTGAGTTGTAGGTTTTTCTTATTGAACTTCCCTTCGCAAATAAGCAAAACGGGCAGGGACGGCGCGCTTTCTTCCTGCTTTTGTTTGGCAACTGCGGAAAAGTTGCCGTTCGATTCATAGAGCGCGTAATCGACTTCGTCGAGCGAGAAAAACCCTGCGCTGCGCATACTTTCCATCAGGTCGGATATGTCTAAATTGTTCTTTTTGAGTTGGTTGGAGTCGATCCCGTTTTTGTTGATAACAACACTCGGAGAGCCGCTAAACAGCATCTTCGATTGCGGGATGGATAGATCGATTAGGCAAACCAACTGGTGTAAAAAATAGATGGTGAGTACCGCGGTGATGCCGTAGGAAAGCGGAATGGATGGATCGCTCATAGGAATACAGGCGATTTCGGCGATGATGAGCGTGATAACGAACTCGTACGGTTGCATTTCCCCGATTTGGCGTTTGCCCATGAGTCGCATGATGATAAGCAATGCAACAAAGACCACGATTGTACGGATAACGATAATTCCCATACTGGAAGAATGTGTCGCTGCGTGGGAAAATATACGCAAATGATTGACTTTTTATGCGTGCGGGTGTATAATAAGGGAAAGAGTAGCCCCAAAGCGTGAAGTGTTGCCGAACGGGACGTTGTCGGCAAACGAAGGAAAGAGAATGGGTTTTCCGCGGTGATGGGGCGCGTCCGCTAATGCCGAAAGGCAAATATGTATGGGGCAGGTATGCGTTGAGTGTGTATTTCGCCTACAATGCGGCTCTCTTTCACGGGGAGTTTTTTTATGCGAAAAAACAGGTGGTTATTTACAAAACTGTTGGCGGATAAGACGCCGTCGGCAATCATTGCCTATTTGGGGGTGATTGCGGCTTTTTGCGCTGTGGTCAACTTTGTGGAGTTCCGCTTTTCAACCGACGTGCAGTTTTCCTTGACGATGTCGGTGGCGATGCTGGCAGGAATTCTTATCGGCCCTATTTTTGGGTTCGGTGCCTGTTTCATCGGGGATTTGGTTGGCTTTTTGCTAAACAGCAAAGGAATGATCTATATGCCGTGGGTGGGCATTTCTGTCGCGATGTTCGCGTTTTTGGCGGGGTTAATTTTTAACGTACTCCCTGGCAGGGGGAAAGGCGCTATGTGGTGGAAAATTGCGCTGCTGGTTGTCAGTTCGTTCCTGCTTTGCACAGTCGGTATCAATAGCACGGGATTTTTTTTCTACAACAAGGCTATGGGTTTTTCCGATGCGGTGGAAGGATTTGTGACGGCGTATTTTGGGAAAGACGTCTTCTTCTTTGCATACGTTATTTACCGTTTGTTTTTCAAAATGCAAATTATCAATAGCATTGTCAACTATGCGTTGTTGGCGATAGCGCTCCCGTTTTTGGTCAAGTTTAAACCCTTAAAATTAGAAATTTAGCCCAAAAAGAAAGAAAAAGTATTAAAAACAAGTGAAAATCGCCAAGGCAAGCCTTGACGGTTTTTCTTTTTTATGCTACAATGAATGGCGAGCGGTAGAAGACTAAAATACATTTTAGTCTAATAGGCGGGGAAAACTTCGCGCTCGTTTACCGCAAGGAGAAAGGTATGTTGTACTCATTGCTTAATCCAGGGATACAGATTACGGAAACGTTTTCAATCACTTATTACGCCCTTTGTATCGCGTGTGGTATGTTGGTGGCGGCCGGCGTGATTACGCTGCTGTTTAAGCGTAGAAATATCTCGCCCGATTTCTTTTCGACGCTCTTTTGCGTGTGTTTGCCCATCTGTCTTTTGACGACGCGGCTCTTCTATTGTATCACCGACGATATGCCCATCGAAGAGTGGCTTGATTGGGATAGCATCCGCCAAGGCGGATTGTCCATCATCGGCGCGCTGCTCGGCGGGCTGATTAGCGTGTTCACCTTTTGTATGGTGCGCAAGGCAAATTTCTTCCGCGTGGGGGATTGCGTCGTGGTTGGCTTGGCGCTGGCGCAGGCAATCGGCCGCTGGGGGAACTTCTTTAACCAAGAAGTTTACGGTACAGAAGTGACCAACCCTGCCCTGCAATGGTTCCCATTTGCGGTGTATATCGACGACGAACAGGCTTGGCATTATGCGTTCTTCTTCTATGAAAGTTTGTTTAACCTGTGCGTTTCGGCGCTCTTGTTCTGGAATGCTTGGAAGAATCCTTACAAACCCAACGGAGTGAACTGTGCGCTTTATTTCACGAGTTATGGGCTCATTCGCTCCATTATGGAGCCGCTTCGCGACCCGCAATATATCTTAGGCAACGATGGAATTCAATGGTCGTTTGTGATGTCGCTGGCGATGCTTATCGGTGGGTTGATTTGGCTGACGGCTTTGCTGGTTGTCAACAAGCGTAAGCACGGAAAGTTGTTCGGTGCGGCGGCGGGCGATCCCTATGGGATTACCGAATATATCAAGGATACGAAAGATGAAATCCCCGTCTATACGACCGTGAATATTATGTGTGCAATCCATCCTGAAAACTACGAAAGCCCCGAAGATACGGCGGCGCGGCTTGCCAAAGAGAACGAAGGCAAGGTTTCCCTTTGGGAAAAAGTGAAAAGTTGGTTCAAAAACGACGATAAATAACGGTTGAAAAGGGATGAAAAATCGAACAATCCCACAAACCGATAGACGAAATTACAACGAAAAGGAAGGTAGAGTATGAGAAATTTAACGTTGCTTACAGACCTTTATCAAATTACTATGGGCTACGGTTTTTTCAAGCACGGAAAGCACGAAGAAGAAGTGGCTTTCGACTTGTTTTTCCGTAGGAACAAATTGATTACCTATTCTATCGCGGCAGGTTTGCAACAGGCGGTAGAATACCTTTTGAGTTGGCATTTTGACGATGAAGATATTGCCTATTTGCGCTCGCTGAACTTGTTTGGCGAAGACTTCTTGGCGTATTTGAAGGAGATGCGTTTCACGGGGGACGTATATGCGGTGAAAGAAGGCGAACCTGTTTTTCCTGGTGAACCGATTTTGACGGTGAAAGCCCCCTTGATTCAGGCGCAGTTTGCGGAAACGGCGTTACTCAATATCTTGAACCACCAAACCCTGATCGCGACCAAGTCGTCGAAGATTTGCAGGGCAACGGGCGGTCAAGGTACGGTGCTGGAATTTGGCTTGCGCAGAGCGCAAGGGCCTGACGCGGGTATCTATGGCGCGCGTGCGGCGGTGATCGGTGGCTGTTCTTCGACGTCTAACGTTTTGACGGGGCAAATGTTCGATGTACCCGTTGCAGGGACGATGGCGCACAGTTGGATTATGGGGTATAATAGCGAATACGAAGCCTTTAAAGCGTATGCGGAAAGTTATCCTGACAGTTGTTTGTTGCTGGTGGATACCTATGATACTTTGCGCAGCGGTGTGCCGAATGCAATCCGAGTGTTTAAGGAACTCAAAGCGGCGGGGCATACCCCGAAAGGGATTCGCTTGGATAGCGGTGACTTTGCGTATCTTTCCAAAAGAGCCCGCCAAATGCTTGACGATGCTGGTTTTCCCGAAGCCAAAATTTGCGCGTCGGGGGATTTGGATGAACGCTCTATTTCGTCCTTGATGCATCAAGGCGCGAAGATTGATATTTGGGGGGTGGGGACGAAACTCATTACATCCGAAGACCTGCCTGCACTCGGCGGTGTGTATAAAATGTCTGCCGTCTTCCACAAAGACGGGACAATTACCCCGAAAATTAAAATGTCCGATAATAGCGAAAAGGTGACGACGCCCGGCTTTAAGTGCCTGTATCGAATGTACGATAAACACAGCGGTATGGCGATTGCTGACCTGATTACTCTGGCGGACGAAGTGATTGACGAAAGCAAAAATATTACGATTTTTCACCCGATTGATACCTGGAAGACCAAAGAAGTGTACGACTATCGCTTGGAAAAACTGCAACATACGATCGTGCAGGGTGGGAAGTTGGTGTACGAGTTCCCGTCCTTGATGGAAGTGCAAGCATTCTCGAAGGCGGAACTTGAAAAGTTCTGGGAAGAATACTTGCGTTTGGATATGCCGCAAGTTTACAAGGTGGACCTTTCGGAAAAATTATATATCTTGAAAACGGAAATGATTAGCGCAATCCGCTCGGGGAAAAGCAAAGAATAAGGTGAAACTATGGCAAAAAAGATAAAGAACAACAAAAAGGATGGGGGCGTGTCTGCGTTGAAAGGGCATTGGCTTTGGGGCTTGCTCGTCTTTGCAATCCTGCTCCTTATCGACCTTCTTACCAAAGTGGGCGCATACGTGTACTTTGAAACGATGGGGAATGCTGATATCGTTTTGATCCCGAACGTGATTGAACTCACCTATATCGAAAACCCCGGCATGGCGTTTGGCATCGGTGCGGAGGCGCCTACGCCTGTGAAACTGGCGGTGGTGGCGGCAACGGCTGTCATTATGCTTTTTGCGAGCATCTACTATTTAAAAATCGACAAGCGCCGTTCCTTCTTGCGTTGGTGCTTGGTGTTTATCGTTGCAGGCGGCGTTGGCAACCTGATCGACAGAGTGCTTTGCAAAGTATGGCTGGAAAACGGCGGCGGCGTGCGGGATATGGTGCTGCTCGATTTTAGTGTTTGGATTGAAGAATGGTTCAACATTGCGCCTACCAACTTTATGGATTTCGGCGTTTGCAACTTTGCGGATTTCTTTATCGTCGGCGGTGCGGTGGCGCTGGTTTTGGCTCTCGTATTCTTTGACAGCGAAGCGGTTTTTCCCGTAGGGAAATATAAGGCGCTCGCCAAAGAAAGCGAAGAAAAAGCGGAAGAAAAACGCAAGGCAAAAGAAAAAGCGAAGAAGGATTTGGCGAAGTAATATGGCGATGGATACAAGGCTGTTTATCGCGGAAAGCGATTACAAACGCTTGGATACCTTCCTTGCCGATCAAACGGATGAGTTTACCCGCTCCCGCATCAAAAAGTTGATTGAAGGGGGGCAGGTATGCGTGCAAGGCAAACCTGTCAAAAAAGCGGGGGAAAGCATCAAGGCGGGCGAAGAAGTGCTTGTCACCATTCCCGAGCCTGTGGAATATTCCGTCAAGGCGGAAGATATCCCCATTGACATTGTCTATCAAGACGAAGATATTGCCGTTATCAACAAGGCGCGCGGGATGACCGTGCACGTGGGGAATGGCAACTCGGAAGGGACACTCGTGAATGCGCTGTTGCATTCGCTGGACAGTTTGAGTGGGATCGGCGGCGTACTCCGACCTGGAATCGTACACCGTATCGACAAGGATACGACGGGGTTGCTCGTCGTTGCGAAGAACGACAAGGCGCACGTATCTTTGGCGGCGCAAATTGCCGAAAAGAGCGCCCACCGCGTTTATTACGCCCTTTTGGAAGGGTGCGTCAAGGAAGATGACGGGCGGATTGTCACCGATATCGGTCGTCACCCGCAAGACCGCTTGAAGATGGCGGTATTGCCCGACGGCATGGGAAAAATTGCCGTCACCGATTATGAAGTGCTCACCCGTTTTGGTACGGAGTTTACCCTTTGCAAGTTTATCCTGCAAACGGGGAGAACCCACCAAATCCGTGTGCACGCAAAGCATATAGGCCACCCTTGCGTGGGTGATCCTGTGTATGGATTCAAAAAACAAAAATACAAACTTTCGGGGCAACTTTTGCACGCGATTGAATTGTCGCTCGATCACCCAAAAACGGGGAAGAGAATGACGTTCAACGCGCCCCTGCCCCCTGAATTTCATTCGATTTTGGAAAAACTGTGCCGTCAGTATGGGTGCGAGATTCCCTTTTAAGACGGCGCGTAAGTGAGAGATTATGCTGAAAATTACTAAGGTAAAACGGAATAGCGTCGCCAAAGATTTGGGGTTGGAAGTCGGGGATGAAATTATCGCTTTCGACGGATTTGCCTGCGAAGATGAACTCGACTATTTGTACTATGCCGACAAGGAAAACTTCACCATTACCGTGCGCGACGGGCGCTCGGGCGAAGAAGTGACCGTTGACGTAGAAAAGTACGAAGACGAAGACTTGGGGTTGGAGTTTGAGAAGAATACTGCCATTCGCACCTGCCGAAACGGCTGCGTCTTTTGTTTCGTTGACCAAATGCCCAAAGGAATGCGCGAAAGCCTGTACGTCAAGGACGACGACTACGGTATGAGTTTCACTTGCGGGAACTTTGTCACCCTGACAAATCTTTCCGATGAAGGGCTGGAACGGATTTGCCGTTTGCATCTTTCCCCCCTGTATATTTCCGTGCATACGTTGAACGAAGAACTGCGTTGCAAACTTCTTTGCAACCGTTTTGCGGGAAAAATCCGCCGTCAAATCAAACGGCTTGCGGAAGCGGGGATTGAGATGCATTGTCAAGCGGTAATCGTCCCCCACGAAAACGACGGGGGAGATTTTGCAAACACCGCGCGGGAGTTGTTTGCGCTCTATCCGCAGGTGCGGGACCTGGCGTGCGTGCCCACGGGCTTGACCAAGTACCGCGACGGGCTGTATCCTATTGCGGACGTGGATGGGGAATACTCGGCAAAGTTCTTGGATTTGGTGGATGCGCTGAATGCGGAATTCGGCGTCAACTTCGTCTTACCTGCGGACGAATACTTTGTAAAAGCAGGCAGAGATTTTAAACCCGTGGAGTTCTACGGGGAATTTGAACAGATAGAAAACGGCATAGGTATGACTTCGCTTTTTTTGTCCGAAGCGGAAAGTGCTTTGGACGAAATTTCGCAAAATGGCGGGGGCAGGTATGCGTTGAATAAACCAAAACGGAGTGTAATCGTGTGCGGCGTGAGCGCGAAGGCGGTGAACGAACGGGTGGCGAAAGCCGCGCAGGACGCAATCGGCGGACTGACGGTGGACGTACTCGACGTCCAAAACGAGTTCTTCGGGCATACGGTCACTTGTACGGGGCTGCTTACGGGCGTGGATATGCTTGCCGCGCTTAAAAAGTACCTTGCGGACAAGCCCTGCGACGAAGTGATTTTGGCGGGCAACACGATGAAGGAATTTGAAAACGTTTTCCTTTGCGGTATGTCCCTTGCGGAGATGCAAAAAGCGCTGTCGGGATACGGCGTGAAAGTACGCGTCAACCGCGGCGGCGGGGCTGGGCTCATAGACGTTTTGGCTAAATAAGAAAGGAGTGTGATACAAGATGGCAAATCCCTTAATAGCCCTGGTTGGGCGCCCTAACGTAGGGAAAAGTACGTTTTTCAATAAAGTAGCAGGTAAAAAAATCTCGATTACCGAAGATAGACCTGGCGTCACCCGCGACCGTTTGTACACGGACGCTACTTGGCGTGGCAGAAATTTCACGATGGTGGATACGGGTGGTATTGAACTCAAATCCGAAGACGTGATGTGGAGAGAAATTGCAAAACAGGCGGAAGTGGCGATTGAAACCGCAGACGTGATCCTGTTTTTCACCGACGGCAAGGAAGGCTTGCACCCGTCCGATTACGATGTCGCGGACATTTTACGCCGTAGCAAGAAACCCGTTGTTTTGGTTGTGAACAAGATTGATATTTACTCCCCTGAAAAGGTGTTCGAGTTCTATTCGCTCGGGCTCGGCGAACCGTTTGCAATCTCCGCGGAACACTCGTCGGGGATCGGCGATGTTTTGGACGAAGCGATGGTGTACTTCCCTGACGGGGAAGAAGAAAAAATCCCGTCGCTCAAAATTGCCGTTGTCGGCAAGCCGAATGCGGGAAAATCGAGTTTGGTAAACCGTCTTTTGGGCAGCGAAAGAAGTATCGTTACCCCGATGGCGGGCACGACGCGCGACGCGATCGACACGCTGTTCATGCGTGGGGATAAGGCGTACACGATTATCGACACGGCGGGGATTCGCAAGAAGAAAAACGTGGAAGACGACGTGGAATATTACAGCAATATGCGTGCGTTTGACGCGGTGCGCCGCAGCGACGTTTGCTTGCTGGTGGTCGATGCCGAAGAAGGCTTGACTGAACAAGACGTGAAAATCATCGGCTACGTCCACGAACAGGGCAAACCGTCCGTGATCGTAATGAACAAGTGGGATTTGATTGAAAAGGATACCCATACCGTTAACCGTTTTGAAGCGCAACTCAAAGAAGATTTGAAGTTCATGGACTACTACAAGTCTATCTACATCTCCGCAAAGACGGGGCAACGCGTGGAAAAAATTCTTGCGGCGGCGGAAGAAGTATATGCGAATGCAAACTTCCGTATCTCGACGGGCGCACTCAACGATCTGATTTCGGATGCCGTTCGTATGCAGGAGCCGCCTTCTTATCAAGGCAGAAGAATGCGTGTGTATTTCTCGCAACAGGTTGCCGTTTGTCCCCCCTTGTTCGTGTTGCACGTAAACGACGAAGGGTTGCTCCATTTCTCGTACGAAAGATATTTGGAAAACACCATTCGCCGAGCGTATGATTTTACGGGTACGCCTATCAAAATCGTCGTTCGCGAAAAGAAGGAAGAAGAATAATCTATGTCCGATTTTACCTTTTCTAACAACTGGTGGCAGTTCGCTGTTATCGCACTCGTTGCGTACATGGTAGGGAGTATTTCCTTTGCACGTCTGTTTTCACGCATGAAGAATAAGGATGTTTCCAAGATGGGGAGCGGCAATCCCGGGGCGATGAACATGATCCGAAACTTCGGGCCTGTGATCGGGTTTTTAACTTTCTTTTTCGACGCGGTGAAAGCAGGCGGGCCTGCGGTGCTCGTTTACTGCCTGTATAACAAAGGGTTCTTTGCGGTGGAAGAAGTGTCAGGGCAGGTGTTTGCGGGAACGGTATTCCCGGTCGGTTGCTTTGCGGCATTCCTTTGCGGTGCGTGTGCGGTGCTCGGGCATATTTTCCCGATTACGGCTTGCTTTAAAGGCGGCAAGGGGATTTCGTCGGGCGTCGGGCTGTTTTGGCTTATGCTCGGGATGGCAAACCCTTGGTTTTGGCTGGTCGGGCTTGGCGTAGTGATTACTTGGCCTGTTGTGATTACACTCACTAAGGCGGGCTCGGTTTGTACGCTCACCTACTTGGCGGGGTTCGGCGTTTGGACGATCGGTACTCTGTTTTCGGTGTTCGGGCCAGGGAACGTTTGGATTTCCTGCACGGTAATATTCATATTTTTCGTGGTGGCGCTCTCTTGGGTGGCGCACCATAAAAACATCCGTTGCTTGCTTTCGGGCGAAGAACATAAAACGGTTGTAATAAAATCTAAGAAAAAAGATTAAAATAATAAAAAAGTGTGTATAATAAACATACACACGTATGGGGGTGCACCGGGTTCGATTGCCGGTGAGCGAAAGGATAAGCATACCGTAGAAGGAGTGCCTACGATAAAACATTCCACCTAAATTTAAATGCAGATAATAATGCATACGCTCTTGCAGCGTAACTTCGTTCTTTAACGAAACGTCGCGCCTAATTTATCCGTCGGTTAGGGTCGCGGCGTCATTCAGACGGAAAACTCTTTAAGGGGTCGGGTGGTGCCTTTTGAAGAGTATTCAGCCATCTGCGTACCGTAGAGCGTGTTTGCTCGCGCTGCGGGAATAAGAAAAGTAAACAAACTAAGTATGTAGAAAGTTTTTTGGCAGCCGAGTAAGACGTGGGTTCAATTCCCACCACCTCCACCAATCCAGCACACGTCACTAACCTTGATTTTTAAGGTGTAGCGGCGTGTGTTTTGCTTTTTCGGGCATTTTTCTATGAGTTATTAGGAGTGTCCGTAAATACCATAAGAAACCCTATGTAGCCTTATCCGCACCATTCAAAGGTAAAAGAAATGACGCAATCCACGTTAAATTCTATTTTTTCAAGAAATACTCCGCCTAAAATCGAAACATTACAATCGATTTGCAATGCGTTTAAGATTACGTTGGCGCAGTTCTTTATGGACGACGAACAGTTTGAGGTGGTTAACGCAAATGAAAAGGAATTGTTGATGTCTTTCCGCCGATTATCGGTACAAAAACAACAAGCCTTGTTGGAAATCTTATCGGAATAACAAAACGCCCTGTGGAAATTTCTCTCCACAGGGCTATTTTATGTCGAAAAATCGTTTAATTTGGAAACATTTAGGTATATATTACAGTAAACATTAAATGATAAGAGAAGGGGTCAATATGTTTAATTTAGACGCACTTGAAACACATTTGGCAAATATAGAAATTGATACTCCTATGTAGCATATGTGGTCGGATACTCAAATTGAAATCATCGAAGAGTATATTCAAGAGTTTGAAAAAACGTTAGATACCGAACATGAAGTGGGGCTTTGGTTAACAAGTTTTGGGCAGTCTATGCTAATGCAGGTAACGCACATAACGTACGAAAAATCAATTTTAATGATTTTTAAGGGCTTTGTTAATGGAAATGAGGCAACTTTAATCCAACATATCAATCAACTCAATTTTTTATTGACTGCAATTAAGAAAGAGCCCGAAAAGAAACGAGTTCCTATTGGCTTTGGTGTTAGGGAATAATTGTTCCTGTTGAAAAATCAGTAAAATACCCCCCCCAATTAGCCCATTTGTAGATGTTTTGTAGGTGTACAAGTTACAATTTTCGTGTTATAATAAGTAAAAAATTAAGTTTGTCAAGGATTTGTCAAGATTAAGTTGAACAGCCTTGTGATATAATCCAAGAAAAACAAAGGAGGAAAATCATGTTTAATCCAAATTGGTATTATAATCCTAATTGCTTTAATCCACAGGCGTATGCTCAAATGCAAGCGCAACAGTACGAGCAATCGCAACAAAAAGAAGTGTATAATGCAGTTAAGGCATATAAAGACTTTCTTGACGCCATGGAAAAATTAGACCCTGCGCACCAGCAAGATGTCTATCGTGGTTGCTTTATCGAAATTGCCAAACACATGCATTGGTGATTTTCCCTTCAAAGCAAGGAAAACAAAGGAAAAGAGGTTAAGCGTAAAATGTATGCTTAACCTCTTTTACGAGAAAAATCCGTGTCAATTTTTTTGACATATCGACTGTAATTTTATCAATTTTTGTGTATATATTTTTGATGTAAAAACTCGAAAATAAATCGGTGGAACATTGGCGGAACATTACCCAATCCCTTATAAATAAAGGCTTTCCGATGGTTGGATGGGTGTTCAATTCCTGGACGCTCGGCGGGCTCGCTATTCCGTCGCTATGCTCCTTACGACCGCACCAAAATGGAAGCAGGGTTTAACTTTCGAACACCCCATTGGGATTTTTCGAAGGCTAAACCCCTTTTTTGTACTCGGCGCGGTATTTGCTGGGGGATGAGCCAACGATTTCAGTAAAGTTTCTGTTGAAACTCGACATGGATAGAAACCCGCACTCGTAGCAAATAAACGAAATGGAGTATTCCGTCGTTGCGAGTAATCGTTTTGCGTAATTGATGCGCAGTGACGAAACGTAATGGTTGAAGGTGATACCCATTTTCTTATGGAACAGCTTGCTGAAATGGGTAGGGTTATAGTTTGCATATTCGGCAACGTTTTGCAAGGTGATTTTTTCCTTGAAATGCAGGTTGATGTATTCAAGGGATTTTTGGATTTCACTCTTTTGCGAAGAATTGCTCACAGACTCTTGGTGGTAAACGCTTAGGAATAATTCGATTAGATTGTCGCATACGTTGCGTATGAGCGAGGGCGCGACGGGCTGACCGCGTTTTTTGAGATAGTACAGGGTATCAAGATGTGCGATGATAGATTTTCCCATTTCCTTATCAAGGAAGCAGATCTTATCCGCCGTAAGCCGGTTCAGTTTTTTAAGCTGAGCGGTAGAAACAAGCGACGGGGAAACCATCAGGTTGTATAAGCTGTTTTTGGGGGTGAGATTGAAGAAGGCGTGGCAGTCGCGGTAGTCCATCACGGTGAAGGCGTAGGTCGGGAAATAATACTCCGTACCATTGATAACGTGTATGCCTTCCCCCTTTTCCATGAGAGTAAGTTCGATACAGTCGTGAAAGTGAAGCGAGTGCTTCGTATCGGTGTAACGTCGGATGTGGTAGCCGTTTGTACTGGGGAAATCCTTCAGTTTGTAAATCGGTTGATTCATAATGCGCTCCCAAAAAGCATATCGTTTCCTATATTTTATCATGTTTTCCGTAAAAAATCAACTAATTTGCCAAAAAAATGAGAAGAAAAAGAAAAATAATAGGTTGTAAGGCAGGTGTTATTATGTTATAATAAGGGCACAAGTGAAGGTGTTAATACGAAAGAACGCCTGAAAATAAGCGGAATCCCGCCCCGAAGTACATTTGTTATGTAATAACAAATGCAATACTCTTTTTTTGAAAAATTAAAAAAAATGCCGTTGGGCGGTATTTGATGGGAAAAGAATAATTGCATACTTATGAAAGGAGGCAAAAAAATGAAAAAAATAAAGGCAATATTAACAGCTCTCGTAATGGCTTTTGGTGTTACGGCAGGGCTTGGCGCAGTCGCCGCAATTGCTACGCAGCCTGAAACAACGCAGGTGACGGCGAGAGCAGAAGCAACGGTGCACAATCTCGGCGCGTTGACGTTACACGTAAACAGTAAGCCGATTGGTGGCGCTGGTAAGGCGAACAATCAATTGTACTTGGAAAGAGCAGATGGGGGAGCATTGGCTATCCAAAACTGGGATTATTTTTTCACCGCAGATACGGACGGTTATTTCAAAGTCAACGGCGAACCAAAAACTCGTACTGAAATTAAGAGTACGGACGCTGGTTTCTTCTGGTTATTTGATGCGCTCAACGCAGGGGACGTCGTAACGATTGGCGGTACGTTTAAGTGCGAAAGCCAAGGGGTAATCTATAAGATCGCGGAAAGCAATTTCGCTTGGAATGGGACGAATTGGGTCGCATACACAACGCATAATCTCGGCGCGTTAACGTTACACGTAAACAGTAAGCCGATTGGTGGCGCTGGTAA
>JAZOLF010000154.1:0-13225 GCA_045652785.1 Candidatus Scatosoma sp.
AAGGGGAGCACAAGCGTGTCCATAAACCGACGGATAAAAGTAGATTTCCCCGTCCGCACAGGGCCTACCACCCCGATATAAATATCGCCGCCCGTGCGCCGCAACATATCTTCGTAAACACAATAATTTTCCATGGCTACCTCCGTTTGTCTTATTCTATGAGCAAAACAACACGGATATTACACCGCCAAAGAAAAAAGAGCCCATCAACCCGCCTATCGCGCAAAAAAATAAGCAGAGCGGTTGTCCTGCTCTGCTTACTATCGCTATACTAAGATTTTTGTTCGGTTTTGGAAAGTGCTTTCGCCGTCGCGTCTTCAATCGCCAAATAGTCCTTATCCCCCGAAAAGTCACGCGGCTCATTGTACTCTCCGCCCAGCGCTTCAATGGCGTATTTGAGTTCTTGGAACTCGACAAATCCGATTTCACGGTTTTCAATACGCTCCATCAAAACAGGCAGCGCCCTTACGTCCCCGTAAGCAGCAAGATAACTTGCGCGCATAGGCGTACGTTCGCCCGCGTCCTTAAATTCATCCATCAAAATATCAAAAATTGCATCCGTTTGCACCGTCACACGGGAAAGAATTTCCAGCATATATTCTTTGGCGATTCCGTCCTTGTATGCCTGCAACGCCTTATCGCGCACATCGTCCGCGTTACGTTTGAAAATATCGGCAATGTCGTCGCGCACGTCTTCGCTGGCATCTTCATTGCAAAGCAACGAAAAGTACGCTCCGTAAGCCCGCTTATCGTCCAAAATCATATTCACCGCATAAGACTGTGTTGCGGTATCCACGCTTTTGAGCAACGGGAAGAGCATTTCCACGTTGTCCCTACTTTCGATTTCCGCACACAAGAATTCAGGCACGGGTACGTCGTTTGCAAGGTGGCCCGAAAGCGTTTCCACAAGTTCCGCATCCGACATTCTTGCATAATATTCCTTAGGCGTGCAACCCACTTTCGCAACGTAAGTATCCCCGAACTTTTTGTAAAGTTTCGGGATCACGTCTTCCCATTGTTTTTCGGTGTACTTGCCCTTCTTTTCTTCCATATAGATTGCCAACTTTTCGTCGAACAGTCCGTCAAAATCAATCAATTCCATCTTTTTTATCCTTCCACGTGCATCAATAAAAGTTTTACCCTTGTCGCGTCCGCATCAAACGCTTCGGCAATTTGTGCCACGTCGCGGCCTAAATCTTTCAAGCCCGACGACAAATAAATAGCGCAGGCAATATCGTCTTCATAGGCGAAAAGCTCTTCCCCTTCCACTTCTTCAACCGCACGGTACAGACGCTCCGCCGCCCGTTTGAGTTTCGCCCCGTAGGACGGGGAAATGAGTGCAAACTTCGATGCTACTCTTGCGTAGCCGCCGATGAATTTCTTTCTCTTTTTTCTACCGATTTTGATCCGTTGCAAGGGCAAACTACGGTAAATATTACACAGCACAACCCCAAACGTTTCCCCTTCGTTTCGCTCATACAGCGCACGCAGAGTTTCTATTTTGAGAACGTCAGACACTTCAAAATCGAGCAACATATCCCGCAAAAAGTTATCCCCGCGGACGTGATCGGCACCCATCAACGCCACGTATTGTAAATCCTGATCCATGCCGTCCATCTCATCAAAGCACCACAGCAGGTCGTCAATGAAATCGTCGGCGTGCGCAAACACGGACGCTTGCGCAGACGGCATTTTCCCCAAAGAAATTAGCGTTTGGCAAATCAAATCCTTCGCCGCTTTCGGCACGGCGTAAAAATAGGTAAACGAACCAGTCACATCTTCCCCGCCGTCCAGCATATCCCGCACCGCACGCAGGTAGTACCTACCCACCGCCGCATCGGGATAAAGGGTACAAAATTTATCCAAAGTTCTTTCCGCAACGTCCAAATGCCCGCTCTTCGCCGCCGAAACCGCCTTAAAGTATAACATTCTGCCATCGTATGGCATACGTTGTTCCAAGCGCATAAACAGTTCATACGCCTGCGCGTGCATCCCGTTTTCGCAACAAACGGTGGCAATTTTATACAATTCTTCGATGCTATCTACCTGCATTTGGGAAAGTTCGATAGCAAGTTCTTTGCTCTCTGCCGTGCGCCCTTGTTCCAAGTAAACCGCCGCCAAAGTCGCTTTCGTTTGCACGTCGTCAGGAAAATCCTGCAACACTTCCAAACAAAGTTGTTCGGCAAGCAAATGGTTTCCGTCCAAAAGTTCCGCAACCGCCTGCATTCGGCGGGCTTCTACATAATCCTTATTCCCTTTTCCAACCTGCGAATACGCACCGATTGCCGCGCGGCAGTTCCCCGCTTTCAGCGCCTTTGCACCTTCTTCCATTTCTTTGGAAAAGTCCGCAAGGCTTGGCGGCCATACAAACCGTAAACCATCCCTTTTGTCTTTGGAAAAGGCGCGAGCAATCTCCATCTTATTTTGCGCCGTCAAGGTATCGTCCACCCCGATCAAACGATTGTAATAATACGCGGACGCCCCTTCATTACCCAAATTCAGATAGTTCACCGCCAGCCCTTCGTAAATATCGGGCAAATCCACTTCGTCGCAAATTTCCAAGCACTTATACAGCCACTTGATTGCATAGGTTTGCAGACCCAAATTCTCATAGACGTCCGCCATCCGCAGATACGCGTTGATATCCCCGCCTTCTTGTTGGATAGCGTTGCACAAAAAACGCAGCGCAGAGATAAATTTCCCTTCGCTGTACGCTTTTTCCGCCATTCTCATCAGGCGTTCTTTACTGCCGTCAAATCGAATTACCGCCACAATCCTTTTCCTTTACTCAAATCTTTTCTTGAACATATAGTCCGCATCCGCATCATCAAACGAATAGTCGGTATTGCAATAATGACAATGCACCCGTACCGCCCCGTCTTCCCGAATAATCGCACGCATTTGTTCTTCGCCGAGTGACGTCAAAACCTGCATTAAGTACGGACGTGAACAATTACAAGTATATGTCACCCGCCTACTCTTTATCCCGTCGAAGTTTGCCGAAAAAGCATCTATCGCCACCTTTTCCAACCCTTCCGAGTGGATACGGCGGACAATTTCCTGCAAATCTTGCCCTTTGGGCAAGCCTTCTACAACCTTCTCATCGGCAAACGGCAAGGGCTGCAAAACTGCAATCCCCGCAAAGGATACTTTTCCGTCGCCGTCAAAGTCCACCACGCATCCAAAGAACGTAGGCAACTGCTCACTAATGCGATAATATTCTTCCAAAATATTTTCCACACTCACCGATTGCGGGAAAGCGCTTGCCCCCACGAAAGGACGGCTGTACCCGTCGTCGCGGATCACCGTCAGCGAGCCATCATCGCCCAAAATCGCAAGTTCATCCCCCGTCGCCGCCACGTTTTCCATATAGCCGCGCACCTGCAAAGCATAATTGCCCGAAACGTTGATCGGGCCGCTTAAACCGTTGCCCTGCAACGCAAACGAGATTTCCCCGCTTTCTTCCTTCAACGCCGCACTCATAAATGCCGCCGCCGAAAGTAATTTCCCCAAAACGGTTGCGCCGTCACGGTTCAAGCCGTGAACGTCCTGTGCGTGGCGCACCAACTCCGTCGTATCCGCAAGCGTCAGGGAAATTTGGTCGTCTAAAATCAATGTTCTTAAAATGTTTTGCATATTCGCCCTTTATTTTCGTGCCAGAAACACCAAGCGATCAGAAACCGCTTTATCTTCGCCCAAATGCCCTTCCGCATTCAACACCGTAAATCCCGCCGCTGTAAGCGCCGAAAGAATTTCTTCTTCGGTGTGGACGTATTGCACGTGCGTTTCGTCCAGTCTGCGATAACTTCCGTCTTCGTTTTTCACAAAGAGTGTCACGTCCAACCGCGCCTGTTTACCGTCCGTGGTCGCAAAACTCAAATAGGTGACGTCATCGCGGTCGTCCATATTGACGGCATCGCGGAACTTTTCGGCATATTTTTTCGGGGAACTAATGTCAAACAGGAACACGCCCCCTTTCTTCAACGCCCCATAGACGTTCTTGAATGCCTTTTGCAGTTTCCCGCTTTCAACATAGTTGAAACAATCGTTAATCGCCGTAGCGAACGCGTACTTGCGGGCGATTTTATCCCTGGCAACGTCGCCCAAGATATATTCCCCACGCAGACCTTCTTTCAGCGCCGCCGACTGCGCCTTATCAAGCATCTCCGCGGAAACGTCCATCCCCGACATTTCGTAGCCCGCCTTTCGCAGCGCGCGCGTAAAGTACCCGCCGCCGCAACCGATATCCAGGCCGCAATCGAGCCCCGAAAACGCCGAAAGGGTTTTAATTAAATACTGCGACCATTGTTCATAGTCGCAGTCGTCGTTAAGATATTCAAACCATTCCGCCAAAGTGGAATAGGCTGTCTTTCGTTCCATACCTGCCCCGCCTTTATTTCTTATCTTTCTTATCGTCCAAAATTTTAGGGGTTTTACGCTTACGCATTTTCTTGCCTTGTTCCGCTTCTTTGAGCGCCTTTTCGCGTTCGTCAAATTGACGGTTGTATTCAACGTAGCGTTCGTCGTTCTTATGTTCTTCGATATACGCTTCGGTGTCCGCGGCAATCGTTTCCTTACTTTCGCGAAGTTTCTTCAAGTCTTCACGGGTATAGGATGCAGGCAAATCATACACGCGCAAATCGTCGTCAATCGGCTTAATGGGACGTGCAACGAGTTGCGACTTCCCTGCCGCCAAGATAACGCGTTGATATTCCAAAGCGGCTTCGCTGTTGTCGCCGTCCGCAGAAACAGCGTTTCTGTCGTAGATACCACGGCCGACTTTCGCACCAGCAACCTTCGGGTTAATATACTTATCAAACGCCCATTGCGCGAAATTCAACCACACCAAAAGGGTGTAGGACAGTGCAAACAGCAGCAGAATAAAGATCCCTGCTACCATCAAAATACCTTGCCCGCCGATAAGCAACAAACCGTAAGGCAACAATGCAAGCACGCCGAAGAACAACGTTTGCGGCAACATACCAACGGTCATCAAGAAAGAGTTTTTCACCAACAATGCAAACCCCATCTTATAGTTCACGCCAAGCGCAATCATCCAAAGCGCCATACAGGAAACGATCCCCAAGATGATATAACCGACTACGCTGGAAATCATGAGCATCGTTTTTTGGAAACCTTCTACCGCACCGACAGCATTCGTCCACGCCGATAAATCTCCCATCAAAGTAGTGATACTCAAAATAAAGACAAACAGCAATACCGTTTGCAAAGCGTTTTTGAAGTTCAATTTTACGCCGCGCCAAAAGTCGTTTGCGACGAAGATACCTTCCGTCCAAACCATATTACGCATAACGTACATACCGCCCGCAAGCCCTACCGACGCAATCACGGACGCAATCAAGAGCAACAGGAAAAACAACGCATCATTTTGCAGGGTAAGGATTTCCGAATGCCCTATCAAGTTGGGGGCAACGGGATACCCCACCCCAACGTTTGCGCCAAACGGTTCGGAATAGCCGATGGCTTGGCTCATCATAATACGTAAAATGATTACTGCAATCACGGGGATAAAGAAGAGCAAGGTAAGCAGGTTAATTTTTACAAGTTTGCCGAAATTGCCCTTAAAAATATCAAAGAAGAGTTGCCAACGGTTGGTCGGCAAGGTACTTCTTGCATAGTCTTCACTTCTTTCTTTGCCTTCAAGCATACGGGCGATAAGCCCTTTTTTCTGTTGCGCCATATTTTTTATACTCCACTCGCGCGTCAAAATGCACGCGCCCATATTGTTCCGCTTACTATTCTACTACACTTTTGTGATAATTTCAAGGAAAAAGCGGGAAATTTTTAAATTAAATTCGCAATATGCAAAAAATCTTTGACATTTTTTTTGGAATATGTTAATATAATGCCATCTAATAGAGGAGCGATCGAACATTAGTACCTGCTTTTTCCTTTCGGACAGGCGAAAAGTCCGCGCCAAGTTTGGCAAGAAAGCAGCGAAAGGGTATCATCGCCGAAGAGAGCGTTTCTTTCGCCGTTCGCTTATCTGGGCGTATGGGTTAAAACCTGTGCGACTGCCACCGTCCGTGCGCGCGCTATTCGATATTTGCCCGTATGTTTGGGCGATCGGACTTTTGCGTACGTAGGCGGTGTTCAAACCGTCTTTATTTTTTATCGTTGGAGTTTTCCAACAAAGGAGTTTCTAATGAAAAAGTTTAACGTTGGCGTAATCGGCGCTACCGGCATGGTCGGACAAAGATTTATGCTACTGCTTGCAAACCACCCCTGGTTTGACGTAAAGGTGTTGGCGGCATCCAGCCGTTCCGCAGGGAAGACCTACGCACAAGCGGTAGGCAATAAATGGGCGTTTGATTGCCCCATCCCCGAACAATATTTGGATATGATCGTTTTGGATGCGGAACAAGATATGGAAACGATCGGCAGTCAGGTCGATTTTGTATTTTGCGCAGTAAGCCTTGATAAGGCGGCAACCCGCGCGCTTGAAGAAAAATACGCGAAGGCGGAAATCCCCGTGGTTTCGAACAACTCGGCACACCGCTTTACCGCGGACGTTCCTATGATTATCCCCGAAGTCAACCCTGAGCACTTGGATATCATCGCGGCGCAAAAGGCACGTCTTGGCACCAAGCGCGGGTTCATCGCGGTAAAATCGAACTGCTCTTTGCAATCGTACGTGCCCCTGCTCCACCCCTTGCGTGCTTTCGGCATCCAAGAAGTAGCGGTTTGTACCTATCAAGCCATCTCTGGTGCAGGTAAAACCTTCACGACGATGCCCGAAATTTTGGACAACGTTATCCCTTATATCGGCGGCGAAGAAGAAAAGAGTGAAAAAGAACCTATGAAGATTTGGGGGGAAGTGCAAAACGGCGAAATTGCCCTAGCAAACGGCCCCGCTATCACCGCTCAATGTTTGCGCGTACCCGTTTCTGACGGCCACACCGCGGCGGTATTCGTTCGTTTCGAAAAGAAACCGACGAAAGAAGAAATCCTGTCCGCATGGGCAAACTTCGCAGGAGCGCCGCAAGCGCTTAAACTCCCTTCCGCACCCGAACAATTCTTGCTGTACTTGGAAGAAGACAACCGCCCCCAAGCAAAACTGGATAGAATGGCTGGAAACGGTATGACCGTCACCGCTGGTAGATTGCGCGAAGACAACGTATATGATTATAAGTTTATCGGCTTATCACACAACACCTTGCGCGGCGCGGCTGGCGGCGCGGTACTCCTTGCAGAACTGTTGGCGGCGAAAGGGTATTTTGACTAACAAAAATCACAAAAAGAAGAAAAAGGACGTAATATAAAGGTATGAAAGGATTTTTTAAGGGTAGCGCAACGGCGCTCATTACACCGTTTAACGAAAACGGCATTAACTTCGACGCGCTGGGTGAATTGATTGAACACCAAATCGCAAACGGCACGGCGGCAATCGTCTTCTTAGGCACAACGGGCGAACCGTCCACGATGTCCTTCGAAGAAGAACATATTTTAATGGACTACGCCGTGAAAAAGGTTGCAGGCAGAGCGAAAGTAATTTTCGGTTGCGGCAGCAACAACACCGCGGACGCGGTAATGACCGCAAAAGCGGCGGAACGCTTTGGCGGCGACGGTTTGCTTGCCGTCACCCCCTACTACAACAAATGTACCCAAAACGGCTTGGTTGCATACTATAAGGCAATTTGCGATGCAGTTTCTATTCCCGTTATCGCATATAACGTTCCTGGTAGAACAGGGGTAGAAATTCAACCCGCTACCATGGCGAAGATCGCAGAAATCCCCAACATCGCAGGCATCAAAGACGCAGGCGGCAATATGTCCAAGACGATGGAAACCTTCCGCTTGATTCGCGAAAAATGCGATATGTATTCGGGGGAAGATGCACTCAATCTGCCCATCCTTGCGTGTGGTGGCGCGGGCGTTATCTCCGTACTTTCCAACATCGTACCCGCAGACGTGAAGAAACTTTGCGATCTCGTGTTTGAAAACAAAATTGCGGACGCTATTGCGCTGAACGACAAACTTTTGCCTTTGGCAAATGCTTGCTTTGTAGAAGTCAACCCCATCCCCGTAAAGGCGGCGATGAATCTTTTGGGCTTTGACGCAGGCACGCCCCGCGCGCCTTTGACCGAAATTGAAGACGCAGGCAAAGCGAAGTTGATTGCGGCAATGCAAGCATACGGCTTGGAGGTGAAAGCATGATTAAGATTTTGCTTTGCGGCGCTTGCGGCAAAATGGGCGGAAACGTCCTTTCTTTGCTCGAAGGCGATAGCGATGCAACCGTCGTTTGCGGCGTGGACTTGTACCCCAAAGAAATCGGAATCCCCGTCTATACGTCCTTTGCTGACGTACAAGAAGACGTGGACGTTGTCATTGACTTCTCTTCCCCGATCGGCATCGCTGACCGTTTGGAATTTGCCAAAATCAAGGGGGCAGGTATCGTTTTAGCATCGACGGGCTTTACGGCAGACGACCTTGCACTCGTTCAAAAATACGAAAGCGAAATTGCCATTTTCCGCACCGCAAATCTTTCGCTGGGCATTAACTTGATGCAAGCCCTTGTCAAGGTGGCGGCACAGGTTTTGGGTGAGAACTTCGACGTAGAAATCATCGAAAAGCACCACAACCTGAAAAAGGACGCGCCTTCGGGGACGGCATTGATGCTGGCAGACAGCGTAAACGCGGCGTTTGACGGCGAAAAAGAATTCGTTTGTGGACGGGAAGGCATCGTCGGTGCGCGCCAAAAGAAAGAAGTCGGCATCCACGCCGGACGCGGCGGCACGATCGTAGGCGACCACGAAGTTATCTTCGCGGGTGAAGACGAAGTAATCACAATCTCTCACTCCGCATCAAGCAAGCGCGTTTTTGCTGTTGGCGCAATCCGCGCGGCAAAGTGGCTCAAAGGCAAGCCCGCAGGCCACTACGAAATGAAAGACCTTTTGGCTGAATAACTTTACCACTACACTCCGTTGTTCTCAACGGAGTTTTTATTTATCACAAAAGTTTATTACTTCTTTTGCAAACCACTTGACGAACGCTTGCACATATGATACAATAAGGTTGTTGATAAGTCCACAAGGAGAAACTTCTATGCTACAAATCATTGAAGTCAAAACCCGAAAACAGCGCAAAGAGTTCGTTGAATACCCCCTGCGTTTATACAAAGGCAACCCCTATTTTGTGCCGCCGCTTTACGGCGACGAAATGGCGCTGTTCACCGATAAGAACATCTATAACAGCACTTGCCTTTCCGTTTTCTTTTTGGCGCAAAGGGACGGAAAAACGGTCGGAAGAATTCAAGGCATTTTGCAAAAGCAGTTCAATGAACTGAAAAACACAAAACAAGTTCGCTTTACCCGTTTCGATTGTGAAAACGACCCCACCACCGCCAAAGCGTTATTCGATGCGGTAGAAAACTGGGCAAAGGATTTGGGTATGAATGAGATTGTCGGTCCCCTGGGGTACAGCGATTTAGAGCGTGAAGGTCTGCTCATCGAAGGCTTTGAATACCTTTCCACCTTTGAAGAACAATATAACTACGATTATTATCAAGGCTTGATCGAAAATTGCGGCTACGAAAAGCATATTGACTGGCTGGAATATCGTATGTTCAGCATCAAAGAAGACCTTTCCCGTATGCAGTCGATTTTAGACCATACTTTAAAAAAGTATAACCTGCACTTTGCCGATCCCAAACTTTCGGTGCGGCAATTCATCAAACGATACGCAAAGGGTTTCTTCCATTGTATAGACGAATGCTATAAAGATTTGTACGGCGTCGTGCCTTTCACCCCTGAAATGCAAAAGCAAATGGTCGATCAATTCCAACTGCTTTTGAACCGTAAGTATATCACGGTGATTTGCGATGAAAACGACGAAGTGGTTGCCTGCGGGCTCTGTATGCCTGGCATAGGGCAATCCCTGCAAAAGAGCGGCGGTCGCTTAACCCCTGCCACTCTCATCAAACTCCTGCGGGCGGTGAAAAAGCCTACCACGATCGACTTTGCACTCATCGGCATTATGCCCAAGTATCGGAAGAGCGGTTTGACCGTGTTTATGTTCACAATGCTTGCGGACATCCTTGCGGGCAGCAATGTCGAGTATATGGAAACGAACCTGAATATGGAAGACAACGTCAACATCCAAGCGCTTTGGAAACGGTTTGAACATATCCAGCACAAACGCCGCCGCGCATTCATCAAAAAAATCTAAAAAATATACATAAATTTACGCAAAAAAACGCCATTTTTGGGCGTTTTTTTATGCTTTTTTAGCGGTTTTTTCACCATTTTTTGTGTGTTTTTTTGGAAAAAATGGGCATACCTTAAACATCAAATTCTTTTAGGAGTATGCCTATGAAAACTTTAACCATCGACGGAAACCACGCCGCGGCCTACGTTGCCTATGCCTTTTCCGAACTTTCTATCATCTACCCCATCACGCCATCTTCGCCTATGGCGGAACTTGCGGACGAATGGCAAGCACAGGGAAAAACCAACCTATTTGGCGAACTGCCGCAAGTGGTTGAAATGCAATCGGAAAGCGGCGCGGCGGGAGCCTTGCACGGCGCGCTGACCTGCGGTGCACTTGCCACCACCTACACTTGCAGTCAAGGGCTTTTGCTGATGCTGCCGAATATGTATAAAATCGCAGGCGAGTTATTACCCACCGTCTTTCACGTCAGCGCCCGAGCCCTTGCAACCCACGCTTTGAGTATCTTCGGCGACCACCAAGACGTAATGGCAGCACGTCAAACGGGCTTTGCAATGCTCAGCGCATCGTCCGTGCAAGAAACGCACGATTTTGCGTTAGTTTCGCACTTGGTTGCACTCAAAAGCAGCGTGCCGTTTTTGCACTTTTTTGACGGATTTCGCACTTCGCACGAAGTTCAAAAAATCCAAGCGCTTGAATACGAAGAAATGCGCGAATTTGTCGATACGCAGGCTTTGGCGCACTTCCGTAGCCGCGCCCTGTCCCCCGACAACCCCATACAGCGCGGCACGGCACAAAACGCCGACGTCTATTTCCAAAACCGCGAACGGGCAAACGAACGGTATCTGTCCCTTCCAGGAACGGTGCAGGAATATATGGATATCATAGCAAAAATCACAAAAAGGCAGTACCATGTCTTTGATTATTACGGCGCGGATAACGCAGAACGGGTGCTTGTCCTGATGGGAAGCGGCGTACAAACCGCCCAAGAAACGGTGGGTACACTCAACCAGCGCGGCGATAAGGTAGGCGTTCTTATCGTCCGCCTATACCGTCCGTTCGATACGAAACGATTTTGCGGTGCTTTACCCAAAACTTGCAAAAAAATCGTCGTACTTGACCGCACGAAAGAAATGGGCAGCGTGGGCGAACCGCTCTATCTGGACGTTTGCACCGCCTTGCGCGAACACGGTTTAGACGGTATTGACGTAATCGGCGGGCGGTACGGCTTGGGGCAAAAAGAGTTCAACCCCGCTATGGTTGCCGCCGTCTTTAAAAATTTGCAAGCACAACCACCGAAAAATCACTTTACGGTCGGGATTGAAGACGACATTACCCACACTTCCCTGCCACTTTCCCCCTTCCATCTTGACAGCGGGAACACCACCGCCTGCCTTTTTTACGGGCTGGGCTCAGACGGTACGGTGGGCGCAAATAAAAATTCCATCAAGATTATCGGGCAGGAAACCGACCTGTTTGTGCAAGGCTATTTTCAATATGATTCCAAAAAATCGGGGGGTGTCACCGTTTCACATTTACGGTTTGGCAAGAGCCCGATCCGCTCCGCATATTTTGTCGAAAATGCGGATTTTATCGCTTGCCACACACCTTCCTATCTCTACCGCTATGAAATGATTGAGCGTTTGCGCGCGGGTGGAATTTTTCTTCTCAACTGTCCGTGGACGGACTTGAATGCCTTGAACGCGCACCTGCCTGCCACTTTTAAGAGAAATCTTGCAAAAAAACAGGCAAAACTGTACGTGATTGACGGCACGGAAATCGCACACAAACACGGTTTGAACGGCAAGCATAGTATCGTAATGCAGGCTGCATTTTTCTATCTCAACCCCGCTTTAATGCCCTATGAAAAAGCGCTGGAATGTTTAAGAACAGAACTCAAAAACAAATTCGAAAAGAAAGGGGAAACTGTCGTCACGCAAAACATGCTTGCCGCTGAAAGCGCGAAAGAGAACATTCAAGAAATTCACTACCCGCAGGAATGGGCAACAGCCCACAACGAACCTGCAAACCCTGCGCCGAATACGGACGAATACTACCACAACTTTATCGCGCCCATCTTGCGAATGGAAGGTGACAGCCTTCCCGTTTCAGCCTTCCGCGAAGACGGCTCCGTGCCCACCGATACCGCCAAGTATGAAAAACACGGCGTCGCCGACGACGTACCGAAGTGGATTTCGGAGAACTGTATTCAATGCAATCAATGTTCGCTGGTGTGTCCGCACGCCTGCATCCGTCCTTTCGTTTTTGACGAAACAAGCCAAACGCCGAGCGACTTTTATGCCCTTCCCGCCGTCGGTTTGAGCGGGAAGAAATTCCGCATCCAAGTTGCCGTAAACGATTGTATGGGCTGCGGTGTATGCGCACGCACCTGCCCTGCCAAGCAGAAAGCCTTGCTGATGACACCCGTGGAAACTTTGCGAAAAACGGAAAGCGCAAACTGGAACTTTGCCCTGACCCTGCCCCCGCTTTCACCCGAACTCTACAAGCCAAACACCGTCAAAGGCAGTCAGTTTAAAAAGCCGCTATTTGAGTTTTCCTACGCCTGTGCAGGTTGCGGAGAAACCCCTTATGTGAAACTATTAACCCAACTCTTTGGGGATAGGCTACTCATCGCTAATGCTACGGGTTGTTCGTCTATTTACGGCGGTTCAACGCCTACCTGCCCCTATGCAACCGATCAAAACGGCCGTGGACCTGCGTGGGCAAACTCCTTATTTGAAGACAATGCAGAGTTCGGTTCCGGTATGTACACCGCTTGCGAAACTGCTAGAGCTTCCATCTTGGAAAAAGTAAAAGAAGTGCTCCAAAACACCAAAAATGATGATGTGAAAGCCGCTGCAACCGCTTGGGTAGAAGGCTTTGACGACGGTGAAAACACCAGAGCATTGTCCGAAGCGTTGGTTGCTGCTTTAGAAGCTTGTGACTGTGATTGTGACAACAAAAAATATATCTTAGAAAACAAACGTGACCTGATTAAACGCTCTCAGTGGATTTTAGGTGGTGACGGTTGGGCATA
>JAZOLF010000155.1:0-6019 GCA_045652785.1 Candidatus Scatosoma sp.
AGACCGCTTGGCCTCCGACTTGTATTACGGCAGCGTGGTAGCGGCTCCGTGCGCGGGGGAGATCTTTCAAGGGATTGTTGCTTTGGAGCAAGGAATTGAAGTAAATTTGTAAAAAGTGGGTGGCAGGTATGCAATTAAAAAGTTTGATTCGGGACGTGGACAGCGCACGGCTGGTTGGGAAATATACGGAAGAGTGGGAAGGCTTGCAGGTGGAAGGGCTTTCGGATGATAGCCGTTTTGTGAAGAAAGGGGAAGTGTTTTTTTGCCGCAAAGGGCAAAATTATGATACGCACGCATTTGCGCTTGACGTGCAAAAGCGAGGAGCGGTGGCTTTGGTTTGCGAACGGGAAGTGCAGGTGGATATTCCGCAAATTCTCGTGGATGATAGTCGATGTGCGATGGCGCAAATGGCAGCCACATACTACGGCTATCCGTCTGAAAAGTTGAAAGTAATCGGGATTACGGGTACGAATGGGAAAACGACCGTGTCCTATATGTTGCGTTCCATTTTGCAGGTGGCGGGGAAAAAGGTTGGGGTGATCGGTACACTCGGGATTTATTACGGGCGGAAGATGATTGCGCCTGAACTGACGACGCCCGATCCGATTTTTTTGCAAAAAACACTTGAGGATATGGTGCAAGAAGGGATGGAATACGTCGTGATGGAAGTTTCTGCCCATGCGCTCTACTATAAAAAAGATGCGTCTATAAAATATGCTGCTTGCGTGTTTAGCAACTTTACGCAGGACCATTTGGATTTTTTTGGGGATATGCAGGAATACGCGGATGCAAAAAAGCGCTTATTTGCAGCGAAAAAGTGTCCGATTTGTATCCTGAATGGGGATGATCCTTTGGGGCGGGAGATTGCCAAAGAACGAGAAGACGGCGTGGTATTTTATGGCTTAGAAACTCCTTGCGACGCCTTTGCGATTGTCGAGCGGGAGACGCTCGAAAACCTTGATTTTATCGTCAACGTTTTGGATGATTTGTGCAGCGTGCAAATGAAAATTGCGGGCGTGCACAACGTCTATAATGCGTTGGCGGCGGCGACTTGTGCGCGGGTGCTTGGCGTTCCGATGTCCAAAGTGAAGCAGGGGCTTACTGAAATTACTTGCGTCAAGGGGCGCTTGGAAATGGTGGCCGAATACAACGGCGCTCGAATATTCGTGGACTTTGCACATACGCCTGACGGGTTGGAAAAATCGTTGAAAGCCTTGAAGAAACACGTTTCTGGGCGCTTGATTTGTTTGTTTGGTTGCGGTGGTAATCGCGATAAAGGCAAACGGCCGTTGATGGGGGAAGTAGTGGCAAAGATAGCGGATTTTGCGATTTTGACTTCGGATAACCCCCGATATGAAGATCCTATGGATATTATTTGTGCGATTGAATGGGGGTATCGAAAGCATTCAAATCGCTATGCGATTGTTCCTGAGCGTGAGAAGGCGTTGGAATACGCGTTGGAAAGTCTGCAAAACGGGGACGTCCTGCTGGTTGCGGGCAAGGGCGGTGAGCGCTACCAGGAAATTATGGGTATAAAATATATGCTTTCGGACGATGATATAATCAAAACTTGGATAGGCGGTAGAAAGAAGTGATGCAAGTAAATCTATCGGCGGCGCTTTTGGCGTTCGGTTTGTCGCTTGGCGCTTGTTGGTTGATAATCCCGCTTTTGCGAAAAGTGAAAGCGGGGCAAAATATACTTTCCTATGTGAAAGAACATTATAAAAAGAGCGGAACGCCTACTTTTGGCGGGTTGGCTTTTTTGCCTTTCTCGGTGGCGGCGTGCTTGCCGTTTGTGTCGGGTTTTGATCGAAAATTTGCCGTTGCGTGCGCGGTGGGGTTTGCGTATATGCTGGTCGGCTTTTTGGATGATTTGCTAAAAAAAATGCACGGCAAAAATATGGGGCTTACCGCCTTGCAAAAATTGTTATTTCAAGCCCTGGTAGCGGTGTTTTCGGGAATTTACTGTGTAAAATCGGGTTTGAGTGTGTTAAAAATCCCTTTTGGATTTGGGGAAATTGACGTTGGGTGGTGGCTGCTGCCGCTGTCCGTTTTTGTCAACGTCGCGACCGTGAATGCGGTCAACCTAACGGATGGGCTGGATGGACTCGCTGCGGGGACGGCTGTTCCGTTCTTTTTGTTTATCGGCTTTATCATTGTCGGTGGAGATAGCGGCGGGTTGGATACTTTGTGTTTTGCGTTGGTGGGCGGCTTGGCGGCGTACTTGATTTTCAATACTTCGACGGCAAGCGTGTTTATGGGGGATACTGGCTCGCTGGGGCTTGGTGGATTCGCGTCGTCGGTGTGCTTGCTCTCGGGGAATGTGTTTTTTATTCCCGTAATCGGGGGGATGTTCGTGCTCTCGGTTATATCTGTAATCCTGCAAGTAATATACTATAAAGCAACGGGCGGGAAACGGATTTTTTGGATGTCGCCCATTCATCACCATTTTCAACAAATGGGATTTTCGGAAAGCAAAATCGCCTATTGCTATGCCGTGATTACGGCTGTGATGGGCGCTGTATGCTTGCTTACAGCAAAATAAGGGGGAGAATATGGATTTAAAACGACAGACGTTTTTGGTGTTGGGGCTTTCAAAATCGGGGGATGCGGCGACGCGGTTTCTTTTGTCGCAGGGCGCGAAAGTCTTGGTTTTTGATGATTTGGAAAGCGAAAAGGTGAAAGGGCAAGTAGAGCAGTTGACGGCGCTCGGGGCGGTGTGGTTAGAACGAGAAAAACTTGTCGAGCAAGTGGACGTTTGTGACGGGCTTGTGTTGAGCCCTGGAATTCCCATTGATCATCCGCTTGCCGTTGCATTCAAACGGGCAAAAAAGGCGGTGTTGGGCGAAACGGAGTTGGCTGCGCGTGTATTCAATGGGCTTTCGGTGGCTGTGACGGGTACGAACGGTAAGACGACGACGGTGTCAATGATAGAACGATGTTTGCTGGACGGCGGAATGCCTGCTGTGGCGTGCGGGAATATCGGTACGCCGATGATCGGGGTAGTATCGGATGGGAAACCATGCGTTGCGGTTGCGGAAATTTCCAGTTTTCAACTGGAAACTTTGAACTCGTTTTGTCCGCATATCGCGGTGATTTTGAATGTGACGGAAGATCATCTAAATCGCCACTACACGATGGAAAACTATGTTTTCTTGAAACGAAAGTTGCTGAAAAACTTGACGGAAACGGAGTATGCAGTCTTAAATTACGACGACCCGATTGTGCGGGCGTTTGCGGATGGACTCAAAGCAAATATTCGTTGGATTTCTTTGCGTGAACAGGTCAATGGCGCGTATTACAAGGATGGGGATATTTACTACCAAAATGAGAAAATTTTGTCCGTGAAAGATATGCTTTTGATAGGGCAACATAACGTACATAACGCTCTGGCGGCGGTGGCATGCGCTAAGATTTTTGGGTTGGATTCTGAGCAGATTGCACAATCGCTAATTGGGTTTAAAGGCATAAGACACCGTTTGGAGATGGTGGATTGTATTGACGGAGTTACCTATGTAGATGATTCGAAGGGGACGAATGTGGATGCGACTGTTAAAGCGATCGAAACCATGAAAACGGAAACGATTTTGTTGTTGGGCGGTAAGGATAAGGGATATGATTACGGGAAACTCTTTTCTGTTTTGCGTGGCGGAAAAGTGATGCGAGCGGTGCTCTATGGGGAAAACCGCTATGCGCTGCTGTCGGCGGCGAAAGAAATGGGGTATTCGGACGTGTTCCTTTGTCCTGCTTTTGATGATGCTGTGCGTTTGGCAAGAATGCTTGCGACCGACGGGCAAACGGTGCTTTTAAGCCCCGCAAGCGCAAGCTTTGACGCATTTTCGGGTTATGAAGAAAGGGGGGAGAGATTTTGTGAGATCGTTAAAAGTTTTAAGCCCGTTGCGCTTGATGAGCCTTCCCCAGTCCCAGCATATAGCGCGGACGGAGAAACTGAATAAGGGGATAAAACCGCGCGGGGATCTATCCATTTTGATTCTGACTGCGGTGATAGCCGCTTTTGGTGTGGTTGCCGTATATTCTGCGAGTAATTACAACGCGCAGGTGCAATACGGGGATGCTTTTTACTATGTAAAAAAGCAACTGATCGGGCTTATTTTGGGGTTGCCGACTATGTTGATTCTGGGAAGAATGGATTGCTTGATTTTGCGCGGGAAACGCCTGCGGTGGGTGTTCTTAGGGCTTCCGATTTTGTTGCTTGCGATGGTGTTTATTCCAGGCATCGGAAGAACGAATTACGGCGCAACCCGCTGGATCGGGATCGGGCCGATTACCATTCAACCGTCCGAACTGGCGAAATACGGGTTCGTTGTTTTTGCGTCGGCATACGCGGCTGACAATATGGAGAAAGTGCGCACGCTAAAAGGTGGATTGCCTATTTTGCTTAGCGGCGGCGTGATATGCCTTCTGATTTTGTTGGAGCCGAATATGTCGGTGACGATATGCGTAGGCTTTGTAATGCTTTGCGTGTTGTTTGCGGCTGGGCTGAAAATGAAATATTTTTTGTTGATTTTCTTTCCGCTATTGCTTGCCGTTCCCGTTTTGATTATCGCTGAGCCGTATCGGCTTTTACGGCTTTCAGCGTTTCTCGATCCGTGGGCGTCTTCCAAAGAAGAAGGGTATCAACTCATTCAATCTTTGTATGCGCTTGGGAATGGAGGATGGTTTGGAACGGGGCTTTTTCGCTCACGACAAAAATACCGTTTTCTTCCCTTTTCGGAAAGCGATTTTATTTTGGCGGTAATCGGGGAAGAACTTGGGTTTATAGGCGTGCTTGTACTGTTTGGGTTGAGCGCGTTCTTGATTTGGCGCGGGGTGCGTGCGGCGACAAGTGCGGATGATTTCTTTTCCTTTCTTTTGGCAACGGGAATTACGGCGGTATATGCCGTGCAAACCATTTTAAATGCGTTGGTGGTGAGCGGTGCAATTCCGCCGACGGGGCTGCCTTTGCCGTTGATAAGTTCGGGGAATACTTCGCTGATTATCACAATGGCGTCGATGGGGGTTTTGTATTCCGTTTCGGCGCAGGGCGGCGGGCGGCTCGCAAAGCGCAAAAT
Organism: Candidatus Scatosoma sp.; assembly: GCA_045652785.1. GTDB lineage: Bacteria > Bacillota > Clostridia > Christensenellales > Borkfalkiaceae > Scatosoma. The sequence goes on from JAZOLF010000155.1 coordinate 5,073, forward strand.
CACAAACTAACGGGGGAATTCATACAATAAAGCATAAGGAGCGTTGTTGTATGGAAAAAATGATTATCAACGGCGGCGAGCGGCTGTGCGGCACGTTGCGTGTTCAACGCGCAAAGAATGCGGTGTTGCCACTTCTTGCCGCATCCGTTATGACGGATGAAATAGTGCGAATACGTGAAATACCAAAAATCTCGGATGCGGAGAATATGCTGCGAATTCTGTCAGAGTTGGGGTGTGCCATTACGCGGGAAGGGGGCGATGCAATCATTAACCCCGCAAATGCGGCGTCTCATGAAATTCCTGCGGTGATGACAAAGGAAATCCGCTCTTCCATCTTTATGCTGGGTTCGGTTTTGACCCGTTTTCACCGTGCGAAAATTGCCTACCCAGGCGGGTGTGATATTGGTCTAAGGCCGATTGATTTGCACTTGGCGGGTTTGAAAAAGTTGGGTGTGGAAATTGTGGAAGAAGGCGGGTATATTCGATGTAGCGTGGATACAATTCGCGGTGCGGAAATCGTTTTGGATTTTCCAAGCGTTGGGGCAACCGAAAATATAATCCTCGCGGCGGTTAAGGCGGAAGGTCGGACGATTATTCGCAACGCCGCAAAAGAACCAGAGATTGTCGATCTGCAAAATTTTCTCAATGCAATGGGAGCAAAAGTGTTTGGCGCGGGGACGGCAGACGTGGTGATCGACGGGGTTGCGTGCCTGCACGGGGTAGAATATACGCCTATGGGCGACCGCATTGAAGCGGGTACTTTTTTGATAGCAACCGCCGATTGTGGCGGCGAAATTGAAATGCAGGGGATTTTTGCACAAAATCTTGGCGCTCTTTTACATAAACTGGGTGAAAATGGTTGCAAAATTGATATCAAAAATGATAAAATAATTTTGCAAAGCAACCGACGCTTGAAAAGCGTGGACTTAGTGGAGACTTCTCCCTTT
>JAZOLF010000156.1:0-4041 GCA_045652785.1 Candidatus Scatosoma sp.
CAACGTATGCGTTAAGATTACGGATACCACGGGTGGTACGTATGGTATGGATAACTTCCGTTCCGTAACGGCAGAAGAATATCAAGCAGCGCAATACGGCTTTGAAGCAGGTACGATGGGCTTGCGTTTGAACCTTTTGAATGACGATACCGCGCACAGCGGCGCAGCGTACGTTTACAACAAGGGCGCAGATTACAGCGGCACGAAGGCATCCATCGCGATTGCAGAAGGTAATGGTGCTAACGACGTGAATGCACTCTCTAACGTTCGTATCGATCATACGATCGTACACAGCGGCGCATCTTCCCTTGCATTTGATAAGGGCAACGGCTATATGTACTTGACCAGACACAGCGAATCGCAAGCGGTTGTAGATTTCTCGGTTGGCTTTACCTTCTGGATTTACTCCACGGTTGAAATCGACGGCGTGAACACGAAAAACTTTGTGAACGGCGTAAACGGTAAGTTCAATGGCGGCGAAGGTATCATCATCCCTGCAAACACCTGGACGCAAGTGACGGTTAGAGCGGAAGAAATCGGCAACGGTCGTTTCTTGATTATGCAAGGCAACTGGTCTGGCACGATCTACGTTGATGACTTCCAACCCTTGAACTAATCAGACGGGAATAACACAATTCAATAATTAAGCGATTTACGGTTGCCGCCGTCGTGTGGCGGTGGCAACTGTGGATCCTTTTCCAAAGGAGAAAAACATGGATATGAAAAAATACGCACCAGTACAAGTAGAGTTAGTGTTCTTGTACGAAGAAGACGTGCTCACCGTCTCTGCACCCGGCTATGATGGCGATGCGGATAAAGACGTTGGCGGCGACGACGTTTTTAAGAATTAAGGAGAAAGAAAGATGAAAAAGATGACGAAAAATATGGTGCTCTCCTTACTTACGGTTGTAACGCTTGGCGCGACGGCCGCGGCGGCAATTACTCTTACCGCAAATCCGGCGTTGGTGGCAAATGCTGCTACGGCGACGGAAGAAACGGATTTCCGCATGGTGGATGGCGCGTCCATCCGTATGGTAAGCCCCTTGGGCTTGCGCTTTATGGCGGAAATGGAAGAAAAAGTATATGAAGATTTGATGCAGGAAGAATCGGGCGTATCCAAAAAAATGGGTATGTTTATTGTTCCTTATTCCTATATCAATGGATATACGAACAATTATCACAACTTGGCAACAAAGATCGATCTTGTCTTTTACGACAGCGAAGGCTCGGTTGAAAATAAAATTTATGAACACACCGTAAATGGTGAAACGGTATACCGCGCAAACGGCGTTATCCAAAATATCTATTTGCATAACTACGCAAAAGATTTCATCGGTATCGGGTATATCGCGGAAACCGTGGACGGTAAAACCACGTATACCTATGCGGATTTTGATGCGCAAGACAACGTTAGAAACGCGGCTTACGTAGCGATCGAAGCATATGAAGATTACACCGATAAAGCACCGCGCGACGTATTCTCGCAATACGTATGGGGTGCGCATTTGTACGACATCGGTATGACGCAAGTAAGCGACGAAGTATTTATTTACAACGATACGGAATATGAATCCGTTTGGGCGCTTGCGGAAAACCTGACTTGGTCGTTGTCGATTGATCAATCCCTTGTGTACATCAAGGAAGTGGGCAGCACCTATCAATTAAATGCGACGGTTAAGGGCGACGGCGAAGTTGCAGATTTCAACGGTATGCACGTAAACTGGACGGCGGCGGACAAGAACATCATTAAGATCAACGACGATGGTACGATGACGGCGCTTGCGGAAGGCGTGACGACAGTAACGGCAAGTTTCATGGGCCATACGCAATCCTGCAAGGTAATCGTTTCCAAAATTGATTTTGAAAACGATCAAGCGAATTCGTACTTCGCTGGTAGCCGTGTACAATCTTTGACGACGACGGCCTTGTCCACGGGCAAGGCGCTGCAAGCACAAACGACGACGGATTCTACGTCCGACGTAGGTGTGCACGTTAAACTTGATTTGTTGCATGCAATCTTTGCGGATCCTACCGTAGAATATATGGCGTTTGATTTGTTGTCTGGCGCAGGTAGAAACGGTATGGCAAAGGGCGGTCCTACTGTATATTATCACAACGACGGTGCGTCTTGGGCCAGATATGAAACTGGGGAATACGATGCACTTCCTACCGATGCGTTTAAGAGTTATTATTTCACCAGATCGGAATACAATGATTGGGTGTCGAAGAACGTAACCAACGGCAGATTCTTAATGATCGGCGGCGGCCTTGTATGCGGCGGTGAAAGTTTCTATATCGATAACGTTCGCGGCGTAACGGCAGAAGAATATGCGCAAGACTGGTATAGTTTTGAATACGGCGGTTTGAGAACGAACAACGGTAATACGCCTTTGTTCTATTCGCCCAGTGGCGGTCAATGGGATCTTGGCTTTGGCGGTATCGACTCGACAACGGCTAAGTTCACCAACGAAATCGTTTCCGACGGTAACCGCGCTCTTCAATTTACGAAGATTGCCAACACAGCAACGAATATTGTTTTGAACGGCTCGACGGATACCGATAAGGAAAAGGAAATCCGCAAGGCGGGCTATCTTTCTTATGATTTGTATGTACCCGAAGGTTCGGATGCGCGTCTCATCTCGTCGGGCGATGCATCGTTTATCGCACTTCCCGCAGGTTGGAACACCATTTATGCAGCAGTGGATGCGACAGACAATACCATTTCGCACTTCTATGATACAACGGGCAGCACGTACGTAATCGACAACATCCGCTTTATGACGGCAAGCGAATACTTGGAAAAAGTAAACGGCATGGAAACGACGGGCGCGTTGCGTTTGGACCGTACATCGGGCAGCAATAAGGGTACAGCATACTTGTACTCTCTCGGCCGTGACATCGATAAGAGCGTATATTCGCTCGCGATTACTTCGAGCGTTACCGATATCCATTACGATGATACCATTAAACACAGCGGTGATTACTCGTTGTCCTTCACAAAAGAAGGCGATGTTTACTTGCAGTTCCGTGCGGACAGCGAGGCGTACGCAGACCTTCATAATGGTTTCACCTTCTGGATGTATTCGACCAGCGGTGTCAACGGTACGACGACGGCCAACTTTGTCAATGGTTACGGCCAAAAACTCAACAATGGCGATGGTATCAACATCCCTAAAAACACTTGGACGAAGATTACCGTTACCAAAGACGATATCGTACAAAAAGCAGTAGGATATGCGGGGGAAGGCAATAGTTGCGCATTCTTGAGAATTGCAGGCAGCACGAACGGTGCTTACTATATCGACGATATTCAACCTTTGCCTACGCCGAATACCATCACGTTGGTTAGCGAAAACGAAGTGACCACGAGAGCGGGATACAACGGCTACAACTACAAGTTGCCTATTCCTGACACCTATCTCTTCCTTGGCTGGTACGACGAAGACGGCAATCAATTTGCAAACAGCGGCGTTTGGACGAAGGGCGAAGACATTACCTTGACGGCTCGCTACGAAGAAAGAAAGACGGCTCTTGACTTTGAAGATGGCATCGTTCCTGTCTATTTGACGAAGGGTAGCCAAACGGCAAGCCTTTCCGTTGTAGAATTGAACGGCAATAAGGTTTTGAAGATGGCAGGTTCGGGTACGAGCCACGCGTTGAACGTTCCTTTGGCATTCTTGACGGAAATCTTTGCGGATCCTAACGTTCAATACCTTGCATTCGACGTTAAGTCCGAAACCACGCAACACACCAACTTCCGTCGTTCGACCATTAGAACGACCGGTACGGTTGGTCAATGGGGCCAAGAACCTTACGAAGCGGACGTTCAAGCGGACAACACGCAAGTAATGGGTTATAGACCAGACGCGTTTAAGACGTTCTTCTTCACGAGAACGGACTACAATAACTGGGTAAGCAACAATAAGACGGTAGAAATGCTGATCTCCGCAGGGGACTTTGCGTCGGGCGAAAACTTGTACGTAGACAACATCCGTCCTGTAACGCAAGCGCAATACAACGCGGCAAACTACGGCCTTGAAA
>JAZOLF010000157.1:0-14368 GCA_045652785.1 Candidatus Scatosoma sp.
TAGTTCGAAACCGCCACCTTACTGCCGCATCTCCCGACCCCGCAACAGTTCCCACCGACTGTACCGTTGACGTTAGCGTTATTCGCCCCGTACGAGCAAGGCGACACGTGCGAATTCGACGCATTTCCAAACAAGCCGTTCGGCACAAAGCGAATCGCAGATACAGGCACGTATGCCGTACCGCTCACGGGAAACGTAATATAACGATAAAAGCCATTACAGCCATTCACCTGGTTCGCACCTTCCACGACCATCGTCGTGCCGTTCCACCAACCGCCACTACAACCGCCGCAAGTGCGTCTTTGGCAACCACGCGCGCAAGTGTTTATGCTGTTTTGATAACAAGTACACATAATCATATTCCTCCGAAGTATGGGATTCAAGTCCCTATGTTATATAGTATGTACGCGCGCGTATAAATGTGCAAAAAAAGAAGGCCCGAAAGCCTTCTCTTTATATTTTTTGATTAGTCGCCAAAGCAAACGCCCATCGCTTTTGCCAACGTGACAAGTTCACCGTTAGGATCAACGTTCTTCGTCTTTTGGCCGATAACGTCTTCCAAGGAAACGTCCACGATTTCATCACCTTGCAAAGCAACCATTCTACCAAAGCCACCCTTCATGCAAAGTTCCACAGCCGCATAACCGTAGCGGGAAGAAAGCACTCTGTCATGCGCCGTAGGCGTACCGCCACGTTGAATGTGGCCAAGCGTCGTTGCACGCGCTTCCGAGCCCGTCAATCTTTCCAACTGGTCAGCAACCAACGCGCCTACACCGCCCAAACGAATGGAGTCCGCGCTGTCTTCGATAACCTTCAATACAACTTGTTTGCCATCCAAAGATTTTGCGCCTTCGGATACCGCAACGATAGAGAATTCTTTACCTTTTGCCTTGTCTGCCTTAATCTTGTCCGCCACCTTTTGGATATCGTAAGGGATTTCAGGGATCAGGATTGCGTCAGCCGCACCTGCGATACCTGCGTGCAAAGTCATCCAGCCTGCACCACGTCCCATAATTTCAACAACCATAACTCTGTGGTGGGACATACCCGTCGTGCGCACTCTATCCAAACCGTCCGTCGCGATGGATATTGCGGTATCAAAACCGAACGTGTAATCGGTGTTCGCCAAGTCATTGTCGATCGTCTTAGGAATTGCCACAACGTTTACGCCCTTGCGAGAGAAGTCTCTTGCCGAAGTAAGCGTACCGTCACCGCCCAAAATAAACAGCGCGTCGATACCCGCCGCTTTCAAGTGTTCAACCGCTACGTCGGAAACGTCTTGATAGGTGAGTTTGCCGTTTTCATCACGAACAAAGTTGCCGTCAACGTCTCTTACAGGGTACTGGAACAAGTTGTCCTTGTTCGAACTATACAAAATCGTACCGCCTTTGGTGATGATTTCTTCAACGTCTTCCAAGCCGAGTTTAATAAAATCGCCGTGATAAAGACCATGATACCCATGTCGCACGCCAAGAACTTCCAAGCCATACTTGGAAATTGCAGTCTTTACAACTGCGCGAATTACGGGGTTCAGTCCAGGGCAGTCACCGCCCCCCGTCATAATTGCAATCTTCTGTACTTTCTTCATATATACGTCCTTATAAAAAATTCTTGTTGATTATTCCCATTCAATCGTAGCAGGCGCTTTCGGACTCATATCATAGAGCACACGGCAAACACCGGGAACTTCTGCCAAAATACGATCGGTGATTTTCTTCAAAATCGCCCAGTCGATTTCAGGAACGGTTGCCGTCATCGCATCTACCGTATTCACCGCACGGATGATTACAGGCCAGTCAAATACGCGAGCACCGTTTCTAACCCCCGTCGAGCGGAAGTCAGGCACAACCGTAAAGAATTGCCATACCTTCGAAGTCAACCCTGCTTTGTCGAATTCTTCACGCAAAATTGCATCCGATTCACGCAAAGCGTGCAATCTGTCACGGGTAATTGCGCCCGTGCAGCGAACCCCCAAACCAGGTCCTGGGAACGGTTGTCTATCCACCATTTCGGCAGGCAAACCGAGCGCGCGACCTACCACGCGGACTTCGTCTTTGTAGAGATGTTGCACAGGTTCCACCAAGCCTTCGAATTGAATATCGTCGGGCAACCCGCCTACGTTGTGATGGGATTTTACCCCAACGCTTTCCACGATGTCGGGATAAATCGTACCTTGCGCCAAGAAGATTTTACCTTCCAGTTTTCTTGCTTCTTCTTCGAATACGCGAATGAATTCGCCGCCGATGATTTTTCTCTTTTGTTCGGGATCGGATACCCCTACGAGTTTATCCAAGAAACGATCGGTTGCGTCGATATATACCAAATTTGCATCTAAGCCGTTTTGGAAAATTTCGATAACTTGTTCGCTTTCGCCCTTTCTCATCAAGCCGTGGTTAACGTGCACACAAACAAGTTGTTTACCCAGCGCCTTAAACAAAAGCGCCGCTACAACCGAACTATCTACGCCGCCCGAGAGCGCCAGCAGCACTTTATTATCGCCTACTTGCTTGCGCACCAAAGCAATTTGTTCTTCGATAAACGCATTCGCAAGTTCTATGGTCGTAATTCTTTCCATTTGCGGTCTTTTCGTGTATATAATTTCCATCTTCATTCTCCTATAAATCTTTGTAAAAACAAACGGACACTCGGCGGGTGTACGCCGAGTGTGTTTTATTAGTGTTGCGAATAGTTAGGCGCTTCCTTGCTGATAGAGATATCGTGGGGATGGCTTTCTACCAAACTTGCGTTGGTGATACGAACGAATTGAGAGTTGGTTCTTAATTCTTCGATATTGTGCTTACCACAATAACCCATACCCGAGCGCAAACCGCCCTTCATTTGATAGATAATATCCGCTACCGAGCCACGATAAGGCACTCTGCCTTCCACCCCTTCGGGTACGAACTTTCTCGTCCCTTCTTGGAAGTATCTATCGCTACTACCAGCCGCCATCGCGCCAAGCGAGCCCATACCGCGGTAAACTTTATAACTTCTACCTTGATAGAGTTCTACTTCGCCAGGGCTTTCTAACGTACCTGCAAGCAACGAACCAACCATAACGGCGCTGCCGCCAGCCGCCAAAGCCTTCACGATGTCGCCGCTGTACTTGATACCGCCGTCCGCGATAACTCTCTTGCCGTACTTATCCGCTTCTTCCGCGCAATCCATAACTGCGGTAAGTTGGGGAACGCCGATCCCTGCAACCACACGGGTCGTACAGATCGAGCCAGGGCCGATACCCACTTTAACGATGTCCGCGCCCGATTTAATCAACGCTTCGGTCGCAGCCGCCGTAGCAACGTTGCCCGCAATAATCGTCAAATCAGGGAACAGCGAACGGATTTCTTCTACTTTCTTCAAAACGCCAGCCGAATGCCCGTGCGCCGTGTCGATTGCGATTACGTCAACGTGTGCCGCAACCAAAGCCGCCACTCTTTCCGCCGCATTTGCCGCCGTGGAAACCGCCGCACCAACGAGCAATCTGCCGTTGTTATCACGAGCGGAGTTCGGATATTGAATAGTCTTTTCAATGTCCTTAATCGTAATAAGCCCCTTTAAGTAGCCGTTTTCATCCACGATGGGAAGTTTTTCAATTCTATGTTTGCCGAGAATCACCTTTGCTTGTTCAAGCGAAGTACCCACAGGCGCAGTCACCAAGCCTTTCTTGGTCATAACGTTCGAGATGGGCTGATCGTAATTGCTTTCAAAACGCAAATCACGGTTCGTCAAAATACCAACCAACTTGCCGTTCTTCGTGATAGGAACGCCGCTGATACGGTATTTTTCCATCAAAGCAACCGCTTCGCGGACGGTGTTGTTGGGTGCAAGGAAGAAAGGATCGGTAATAACGCCGTGTTCACTACGCTTTACCTTATCTACTTGCAACGCCTGCTCTTCAATGGACATATTCTTGTGAATAATTCCCAAGCCGCCTTCCCTTGCCATCGCGATTGCCATACGGCTTTCGGTCACGGTATCCATTGCGGCACTAATCAACGGAAGGTTGAGTTGGATTTTGTCTGACAGTTTCGTTCTCAAATCAACTTCATGCGGTAATACGTCCGATGCTTGCGGAATTAAAAGCACGTCGTCGAAAGTCAACCCTTCTTTCACAATTTTGCTGCTCATTAACGTTCTCCTTGTCTGTAAATAAATTTCACTTTCCCCAAAATTCGCCGTTAAATATTTTCACCCGCCCATTTTTCAGCGGATACATATACTTGATCAAAATACGCTTTGTCTTCCGTCGAATAGTTCCTATACGTATCAGTATCTTTCAGCGCTTTCATCGTATCATAAATGGTCTTTATCGTGGACGCACCTGCTTGTCCGTCCATTCTTGCTTGTGCAAGCACAGCCACCAAAGGGTTGCCCGAAACGAACGTGCCGCCCATGAGTTCCACCGCGCGTCCCACCGCCGTCCCGTCGCCCATCGCATATTTTGCAAGGCAAAGTTGACGGAAGTAATACGCCTGGTAGGTCGTTCCCTTTGCTTGGTCGGGCAAAGTTTCGTTGCGCGTGTTGCAAAAATCGTCAAAGCCATCATCCACAACCAGGAGTTCTAGACATTCGTTTGCCTGTTCGTGCATACCCGCCGCAAGTGCCGTGTCCGCCCCCATTGCAATATAATCAACGCGATGGAAACGTTCGTAAGAAGTGATGGAAAAAGAAACGCTTACCTTGTCCATCCCCATCGAATAGGTAAAATCCATCATCGTATGCGGAAAGGCAATCGCAAGCACACCAAACAGAATCCCGAGCAAAATCAACGCCGCGGCAAGAGTCTTCAAAAACGCTTTCATGATGATCTTATCCAGACGCATTGTTTTGCCCCCCTTCTTACAATTTTTATAATTGTAACATATTTTTTCAAAAAATGCAACTGAATGAACGAAAAAAGATGGTATCTTTTGGGCACTTTTTTCATACAATTTACTATGAAATCGGTCAAAATTACTTTTTATACGTTCAAACGCCTAATTTTTGTATTCCTTTCCACCTTCTTCCTGTTTACATGCGTATGCGGTTTTGCAGGGTGCAAACAAGAAATTTGTTTAAGCGACTATGTTTCCGAATACCGAAACAACTTATTCATCCACAACGATAAAGGCATCACAATCAAAGCGCAATCGGTGCAAAAAGAATACCCCTACGTAGCGGACGGCCACAAGGGGGATATGTCGCAACGGGTAGAGTTTTTTATCACCACACCTGCCGAGATAGAAAAATGCACCGTAGTCTTCATGGTGAACGGCAAGGAATACGGCGGCGACGCGTCTTATAACAACGTCAAGCAGCAATTTTATTTTTCCTGCAACGGTGACTTTGCTGGCGCGTCGAATATTTTAGTAAAATTGACGCTCAATGAAACGGAAAGCGAGTTTTTACTCACTTCCGTCGCAACGAACGTATTGTCGTTAGAGCAGGTATTAAACAGCGTATTTGAGCAAGAAAAAGATCTTTTGAAACGCCTGCAAAACAAGAAAGAGTTTTTAGGGGAATTGTACGTCCGTCTATTATACGAAGACGCCCCGTATTTCTACGTAGGCGTCGTGGATCGCAACGGTAAAATTACCGCTTTTCTTTTAGATGGGAAGACGGGCAAAATCTTAGCAAAACGCACCGTCTAATCGCGCGAATAACGCAAAGCGTTAAAATGCGTCTTTCGAGATCTTCCCCCACCGTTTTGCAATAAAGTGCAACTTCCAGGAAAGGGGAATGCATTTGGTAAAGTGATACATCATTTTGTTCCAAAAACCAGGGATACACGTTCTACGGTTTTTCGATACGGCGGCAAGCGATTTTTCCGCAACAAACTTCGGGGATTTAGCCGCCATCTTCCCCCACAATCCTTGCCCTGCAATTTGCGCCTTTATATCATCCCTGGTGGGGATTGCGCCTGGCAGGACGGCGGTCACTTTTACGCCTGATTTTTTCCATTCTTCGCGCAACGCGACCGAGAACGACCACAGCGCCCTTTTGGTGGCGCTATATATCGCGAAGTATGGCATGGGATACACGCCAGATACGCTGGAAACGTTGATGATTTCCAGCGTTTTTGCTTTATAAGCAAATGCCGTATAACAAAGGGATACTGCTCCTTCAAAATTGACGCGGGATTGCATCGTAATTTTTTCCTGTGTATAATCAGCAAACGGCTTTTGTATATCCACCCCTGCAACGTTGATTAAACGCTTAATTTTCATCCCGCTTTCCCGAATGTGTTCCGCAAATGCCTGACGGCGGTTTTCGTCCGTCAAATTCATCTCATAAATGGTGCTTTCCGCCCCGTACTTGGCGCAAAGTTCTACACGCAACTCCGCCAGTCTTTGAATATCCCTGCCTACAAGCAGGAGTTTTTCGCCCCGCTCCGCAAGGGTTTCCGCAAAGGCTTTCCCTAATCCCCCGCAAGCGCCCGTAATTATCGTATATTCCATAATACACACCTGCCCTTTTACGCTCATACGTACTGGCGAGCGCCAAAAATGGTCGAGCCCACGCGGATCATATTACTGCCGTGTTCGACGCACAACTGCCAGTCACCGCTCATACCCATAGAAAGGTATTCAATATTTGCATCCTGCGCCTTTGCAGTTTCGAACAAAGCACGCATCTTTTTCACCAAATCCACCAGCATCTCTTGATCGTCGATGTTGGGCAGCATCGCCATAAAGCCTTTGACGCGCAAGCCGTCCATTTGCCGAATCGTTTGATACGCCTGCATCCCATCTTCCAAACCAAACCCGCCTTTGGAAATTTCGCTGCCGATATTGATTTGCACAAGCACGTCAGACACCACTTCGCGCTTGATAGAAAGGCGCGCAATCTCTTGCGCGAGTTCGTAGCGATCGCACGAATGAAACAGGGATACTTTCCCAACCAAGTATTTGACTTTGTTGGTCTGCAAATGCCCGATAAAGTGTTGCTGGCAAGGCAACAAAAGGTCCGTCTTATCGCGAAATTCCTGTGCCTTGTTTTCCGCCACGGCATCAACGCCCGCCGCAATAGCCGCATTGATACTTTCCACCGATTGCATCTTTGTCGCCGCAACCAGCGCGACTTTTTCCCCGTAAGGATTGCCTTTCGACAGCGTTTTTTTGATGCGTTTTACGTTTTCTTGAATAGTCTGCAAGTGCATATTGACTCCTAAAAATATCTTCTTATTGATTTTACACCTTTACGCGAGTTTTGTCAACGGCTTATTGCGAAGAAAAAAAGTTCGTTTTTAGACAAGTTTTTTTGCAAAACCCTTGCTTTTTGAAAAAACAGGTGCTATAATGTTTATAGATTAAATCGATAAGGATTATCAATATTATGAATAGCGAAGAATTAAAAACATTTATCTTCCTGTCCAAGGTTAAGAACTTCACCTTGGCAGCGGAACAACTCTCCGTGGCGCAATCCACCGTCACCAACCGTATTAGCGAACTCGAAAAGGAAGTTGGGAAAAAACTCTTCCACCGCGGTTCAAAAACGGTAACCTTGACAGAAGAAGGCGAAATCTTCCTTTCTTTCGCGGAAAGAATTTTGGAGTTGGAAACTTCGTCCATCGAAGAAATGAACGCCGTTTCTTCGCATCGTAGAAAATTCTCCATCGGCGCAATCAACGCTACCTACGAAGTTTACGTAAAACCGTTGATTGATAAATGCATGCGCGACAATAACGAAACGTCCGTCAAAGTTATGCTTGGGCACTCCTTGGATTTGATCCAACTGCTCCAAGACCACGTTTTGGATATGGTCTTTTCCGCGGTGCCTTTGAAAAGAGTTGGCTACACCTGCAAAGTGTACGATACCGACCGCGTTGCTTTGGTGTGCGCGAAGGGTAAAAACGATTTTCCCGATGGCATCAAGAAAGAACAACTGGCGAAGATTTCCTATTTGATGTGCAACCTTACCCTTTCGGATGCAGGCGTGTACATTCGTTCGCTCTTCCCCAAAAAGCACGTCTTCCGCCTGGAAGTAGATAACACGTCCAAACTCTTCCCCTATATCGAACAGGGGCTTGGTTATGCCTTCCTGCCCTACAAACTGGTAGAAGAGCAAATCCAAAAAGGGATTTTTGAAGAAGTATCCTTAAAGGACTTTGCATCCCCCATCATCAACACCTATCTCATCTATCGTCAAAACTACGACGCATCCGAGTTTTTGGAAAACAAATGCTAATCGAAACAGCAAAAAAACCACCGCTTTGCGGTGGTTTTCTTTTTACGAATTTTCGGTATGCACCGAATACCCGTCGGCGCTCACGGTGATGGTAATATAGCCGTCAGCATACGTTTTGTACGATGAAACACCTAAACCGCCAAGCATTTCAAAACAGCCGTCCGACGGTTTATACGTGGGAGAACCCAAACAGGAATAGATTACACTTGGGCAACCGTAAGCGGAAAGAAAGGTTTTCAAACACTCTGCGTCCACCCCTGCATCTACCTGCACAAAATCAAAAGCATCCAAAGAAACGCCCCACTTTTCAAGCAAGTGTGTTTCGCTTTCCAAAACAAGTGCGTCTAACGCATCTTCCCCGCAGCCCGCGCCCAACAGGATATCCGTTTCCCCGTATTGAAAAAGCAAAGATATTTCCTGCGCACCCGTACCTTCTTCCAAAGGATACAGCACCCGTAAAGCATATTCAATACTCTTGGAAAAGACGTCGCCAAACTTTGCCCTATACGCAGGAATTTCTTTCTTGCTTATGTCCGACAAAAAGGAAAGATATTCCGCGTTCGTACCGTCTTTTTGCGGCAAATACACCGCTTTCACATCGTAATAACGCACAACGTCACGCAAAGCACCAACGCCGCACGACGTCACGTCGGGAACAATCAACGCATCCACCGTCTTGATTTTTAAGGCGTTCATAAAGCGAAGAACGTTCTTCCGCGCATCTCCATCGTCCGCACCGCCGCCGATTAGGATATTCTTCCCATCGGGCGTTTCCACCAACGTACAACTACCGTTTTTCGCATTCAAACAATGGATACGAGCATCTCCGTCTTGACGAGTTTCTATGGTCGGTAGATTAAAATAATATTTCCAACTCTCGACAGGAACGAACAGCGAGAATACGCAAAGCCCTGCAAGCAACACCGAAAGCACGATGAGCGCCACGTTGCGAATTCTGTTTTTTATACGCTCCTGTACGAGTTTATGTGATCGATAACTCATACTTACCCCTGTTTACCATCCGGTAAAGCGCGGATGCGCAAACAAATCTCTTGCATTTTCTTTTCAACGGCGTGCATTTCGTCCGCACAAGTCTTCAATTCCGCGCGGTAGTCTTCCAGCAAATCCGCATTCGCCTTGTAAGAAACTTCGTGTTCCAAACTTGCCCACATATTCATGGAAATAGTACGAAGTTGAATTTCCACAGGCACTTGGCGGGTTTCTTTGGAAAGGCAGACGGGAATAGATGCAATCAAATGCAAACTACGATAGCCGTTCGGTTTGGGGTTTTCGATATAGTCCTTCTTTTGGATCAACACTACCCCTTCTTGCCGCAGGAATACGTCCGCGATGTCGTACACGTCTTTTACATAACTGCATATAACGCGCACGCCCGCAATATCATTGAGTTTCGTCAAGTTCTCTGCTGTCGCCTTATAACCCCGTCTGGGGAGTTTCTCATAGGCACTTTCCACCGATTTTAAGCGGCTTTCAATATGGTGAATGGGATCGTGTCCGCGCAACATCGCAAACTCGTCGTCTAAAACTTCGAATTTGGCGCAAACCGTTTTCATCGCGCCCGAATACCAAGGTTTCGCCTTTTGATACGCCATCAAAAAGCGCTCCGCTTCTTCCAACGCAAGATCGTCGAAAACCCGTTTTTTACTCTCCATCGCAATACCCCCCTTGCATTGATATTTCGCCCGTTTTCGCCTTTCGTTTCAGACCACGCAGGAAATACAACGTAAACGGGATAGCAAACAGGAAAGACAATACGTCCGAAACCGCTTGCATACATTCGATCCCTGTCAACCCTGCAATCGATGGCATAATAAAAATCAAAGGAATATAGAACAACCCCTGACGGGAAACCGAAAGCATGGTTGCCGCAAACTTATTACCAACGACCTGATAAGTAAGCCCCGCCATGAAGTTGACAGGCAGCAACGGCATCGCAATACATTGATAACGGAGTGCCGCCGTACCGATTTCACGCGCATTTTCCGAAGACAGGAAGGAACGCATAATCCACGGCGCAAGGATCGCACAACCGATTGCAAACACCGACATTAAAGCCGTGGCGAAGATCAAAGTAAAGTGATACGCTTCGCGTACCCGTTCATATTTGCCCGCGCTGTGGTTATAGCCGAGTACAGGTTGATAGCCCTGCCCGATCCCCAACGCGATAGAGAAAGACAACATAAAGATCTTATACACAACGCCAAACGCCGCCTGCGCTCCTTCAATATCCTGAATAAGATTGTTCAACAGTACGGTACAAAGGCTGGCAAGGACTTGGCGGCAGAAGGACGGAAAACCCGTGACCACCACTCGCCAAAGGACGGGGAAAAAGCCCGCCAAACGTTTGATTGTAATACTCGTAATCGTCTTCCCTGAGAAGAAAATTACCATTAGGATTGCAAAACTTACCGATTGCGAAATCATCGTCGCAACCGCCGCGCCCGCTACCCCCATATTTGCGCCGTAAATCAAGATAGGGTCTAAGGCAATATTCAAAATTGCACCCGTGCAAAGCCCGATCATCGAAGTAACCGCTTTCCCTTGCGCCCGCAAAAGATTGTTCATTACGAACGACATACACATAAGCGGCGCGGAAATCAAAATAAAGGTGGAATACACTTTCGAATAATCCAGCGTGGTGAACTCTAACCCCGCTTCCGCTTTTGCGCCAAGCAAACGCATCAACGGCTCCAAGAAACAAAGCCCCGTCACCGTTAGCAATAAACCGATAATCAATGCAGAATAGAAAGATACGGACGCTACCGTATCCGCTCCCTTTTGATCGCGTTTGCCTAAAAGCGCAGAAACCAAACTCCCCGAGCCCATACCCAAAGTAAACCCGATGGCTTGAATAATAGACATAAGCGAGAGTACAACACTCACCGCCCCTACCGCTTGATCCCCCAAGCCCGAAACAAATAGCGTATCCGCCATATTATACAGCGAAGTGACCATCATATTCAGCATCGTAGGAATCCCCAGCGAGATTACCAAACGGGGAATGGGCGTTTTTGTCATACGCTCAAATTGCGCCTTTTCGCGGCGCTCATTCAATTCTTCTTTCGTCAATTCTCTTTCAACCGTTTCTTCCATAGCAACATACTATCCCATTCTATATCTTATGCTATTTATTATAAAACAAAGTGCAAAAAATTGCAACCCCCATTCAAGAAAAAAATATAATTTTTTTAGGCGAGTATCGGTTGCTTTTTCCCGCCTACCGTGCTATAATGCAAGTATGGAAAAACAAGACAACAAAAACAAAGGAAAGGTTTACCCCTTCCGACACAACATCCTTAGCATCATTTTTTGCATCTTCGCGCTGGCTTTGTGCGCCATCGGCGTAGGGCTGTCCATCCACCGCATTCTCATCACGGAAGAATGGGATTTGACGCAAGCCCTGCAAAGCCCTTTCCTGATCGCCGTTTGTATTTTTTGCGCCGTGATCGTGATTTCCGTAATGGCGAAGTCGGAATACATCGTCAACGAAACGGAACTCATCACCCGCTTTGGGTTTATAAAAAGCACCTTATTGCTCTCCACCGTCACCGCAATCGAACACGACCGTGTGTCGCATAAACTCACCTTGTTCAGCGGAGAAAACTATACGGTATTTACCTTGAAACAGGCTTGGGAAGATGATTTGGTACACGAGATTTGTAAAGCAAATCCTGACGCGCCTTTTTCTTTCACAATGACGGAAAACAAGCCCCCGAAAAACGACGGCAAGCAAGACAAATCAGGCAAAAGCGACAAAACCAAAGACGAATAATGATCGAATACAAAAAAAAGAGAAACCTGCAAAGGTTTCTCTTTTTGTTTGTCTTTTTTTTGCTTATTTTTCTACGCGAATAACGCTTTCCACCACACCGATGCCGCTTGCGTTGATTTTCGCAACCGCATTCTTCACCGAGTTTTCATGGGTGTTATGGGTAATGATAATCAAAGGCACTCTTTCGTCCAAATCGTTTTCTTTAACCTTTTGCGACACTTCGACAATCGAGATACCGCACTTGCCAAAAACCCCAGTAATTTTCGCCAACACACCCGCTCTGTCGTCCACGGAAAGGCGGATATAGTACGCACTTTCAAAGTTGGAAACAAATTTCGTTTCAGGGGCAGCGTGTTCGGTATTTTTGAACGTAGAATACTTGATATCCGAATGGGTTGCCGCAAAGATAACGTCGCTAACCACCGCACTTGCCGTAGGCAAAGACCCTGCACCGCGGCCATAGAGCATAACGTCTTCCACCGCGTCACCGTGCAGGAACACCGCGTTGTAGGAATCGTTTACGGATGCCAAAGGATGGGACGAAGGAATTAAGGTAGGATGTACGCGGGCTTCGATACCCTTTTCGGTATTTTTACCGATTGCAAGCAATTTCAGCGTGTAGCCGAGTTCCTTACCATAAGCAATATCCGCTGCTTTTACTTCGCGGATGCCTTCGCGCAAAATGTTCGCGTGGGGAACTTTGGTATGGAACGCCATCGAAGACAAAATGGAAAGTTTGTACATAGCGTCGAAACCGTCCACGTCCGCCGTCGGATTGAATTCCGCATAGCCAAGACGTTGCGCTTCTTTCAAAGCATCTTCGTACTGCGCACCGCTTTGCGCCATTTGCGTCAAAATATAGTTCGTCGTACCGTTGATAATCCCCATCAAACTGGTGATATGGTTCGCCTGTACGCCATCCAAAAGAGTACGAATAATAGGCACGCCGCCAACGCAACTTGCTTCATAGTACAACCCGCAGGAATTGTGTTTTGCTTCCTGTTCGAGTTCGTGCGAGAATTTACAAATCAATTCCTTGTTCGCCGTGACAACCGTCTTACCTTGACGCAATGCCGCAAGGATAAATTCTTTCGCAACGCCGCAGCCGCCGATCGTTTCCACAACGATATCTACGGCAGGGTTTGCCACCACTTCCGCGATCGACGATGCCAAAATTTCTTCGGGTACGCCGATGGAAAGCGCGCGTTCACGGTTGTTGTCCAAAACGCTTTCAACCACAATGTCCACGTTTTGCGTTTTTTGGTAGAACTCTCTATGATCCACCAACGTCTTGAACGTACCGCCGCCTACGACACCTACGCCCAAAATAGCAACGCCAACTTTTTTCATAACTAACTCCTTTTTTCCGTCCGACTATCAATCCTTAGGACAATTCAAATAGTATAAATATTTCAAGCCTTTGAGCGTCAACAACTTGTCCACCTTGTCGATGCAAGTGATTTCCTTAGAGATTACCGTAGAGAAACCACCCGTCGCAACCGTGATAATGTCGTCACGCTTTAATTCCTTTTTGATGCGTTTTACAATATATTCCACCAAGCCCGCAAAGCCGAACACAATCCCCGCTTGCATATTCGTCACCGTGTTCTTTGCAATGATACTCTTCGGGGCTTCGATTTCAACGCGCGGCAACTTCGCCGTACCGTTGACAAGCGAATCCAGCGAACCCTTGATACCTGGGGAGATAACGCCGCCGATGAACTCATTTTGTTCGTTGATGATGTTGAACGTGGTTGCCGTACCGAAGTCAATAACGATCATCGGCTTACCTTCCCCGCCGTATTCGACGATCGCAGAAACGCAGTTCACAAGTCTGTCCGCGCCCACTTCTCTTGCATCGTCGCAACGGATATTCAACCCCGATTTTAAGCCAGGAGCGATATGGAGCGGCTTGATCTGCAAGTACACGTCGCACATCTTTTCGATCGTATAATCAAGCGAAGGCACAACGGAAGAGATAATACCGCCTTCAATATCGGATACGGAAATATCCTTTATCTTTAACATATTCACAAGTTGGCTGCCATATTCATCCGAAGTCACCTTGAAATCCGTCGCTACGCGGAAAGAGATTTTCAACTCTTCGCCGTCGTAGATTGCGTACTTAATGTTCGTATTGCCGATGTCGATACAAATAATCATATTTTACTTCCTTCTAAACTTCTTTCCAACCACACCGATTACGCGGTGCAAACCCGAAGAAACCAAAAGATTGATCGCAAATTCAATGAAAAAGTTGAAAGTGACAAGCCCGACCAAGATAAAGGCTAAAACGCCCATACCCGCCGCATCGGGAATTGCCGATTGAAAGATTTGGATGCTGCCCGACATACAAAGGCAACCAACCACGAAAAGCGCCGTATTGATAACGGGAACGATACCCGACGC
>JAZOLF010000158.1:0-10367 GCA_045652785.1 Candidatus Scatosoma sp.
TTGTGCGCTATCAACGCTTGTTGAATGTGGTGGTTCAAGTCCGCGTGTGCGATTTCCGCGATATTGTCGATGTGGAAGAACTTTTCTGCTTTTCTTGCGCCGCTGTCGGTGAGTTCTACCGTCTTTTCCTTACGGTTGATGATGTAGTCCCAGTCACGGCTTTGCGCAAGTGCTTTTCTCCCTTCGGGAGCGGCTGCCTTTGCTGCGGCTTCGCGTTCCGCTTTTTCCGCTTCGTAGTTCGCCTGCTCTTCCAGGGTCATTTGCGTATAGTCAACGTAATCATCGTCGTCTTCGTCGTCAACCGCTTTCTTTTTCTTCTTTTTGGGCATCTTAATCATTGCCAACTTTTCTTCTTCTTCTTTGAGTTCGTCGTCAAAACCACCCGAAATGGTGCGGACGAACTTATCTACTTGCACGTAGAGTTCGGAAGATTTTTCGCCCTTGCCCGAGATAATCAAAGGGGTTCTTGCTTCGTCGATCAAGATGGAGTCAACTTCGTCGATGATTGCGTAGGTCAAATCGCGTTGTACCATGCGCTTTAAATCGGTCTTCAAGTTGTCACGAAGATAGTCGAAACCAAATTCGTTGTTCGTACCATACACGATGTCGCATTGATATGCCGCGCGCTTTGCGTCGTCGTCCATGCCGGGAACAACGACACCAACGGTCAAGCCCATGAATTTATGCACTTTACCCATCCATTCCGCGTCACGCTTTGCAAGGTAATCGTTTACGGTGACAACGTGTACGCTATTGCCGGAGAGTGCGTTCAAATATGCAGGCAGAGTGGATACAAGCGTATTACCTTCACCGGTACGCATTTCTGCGATACGACCCTGGTGTAAACAGATACCGCCGATAATTTGCACGCGGAAGTGGCGCATATTCAAAACACGCCAAGCCGCTTCGCGAAGTGCCGCGAAAGCATCGGGCAAAATATCGTCCAACGTTTCCCCTGCGGCAAGACGGCCTTTCAAAATGCCCGTTTGGCTTTTGAGTTCGTCGTCGCTCATCGGCGCGTACTTGTCTTCGAGCGCTTCTACCTGATCTGCGATTTTGTTCAAACCACGAAGATTTGCTCTACCGTCGCTGCCCAACAAAAATTTAATAAGTCCCATGTTCTACTCCTACTTCGGTAAAATAGGGCAAAACTTTTCTTAAAAGAAAAGAAAGCCATACTCCCCGATTATTATTCACCATACCATTGTACTATATTTGTGGCGATTTTCAAAGCGTTTTACACGCCTTTTGTGCAATTTTTTCCGCCTTTTTCCATATTTTCTTACACATTTTTCCGCCTTTTCAAACCTTTTTCTATGAAAAAGTTTGTCCTTGCTTTCGTTTTTTAAGCGCAAGAAAAAAGAAAAAGCAGGATTTTGCATCCTGCTTTTTTGTGTTGAGTTTTGGGTTCAACGCATACCTGCTGCCCGTAAATTCGGTTTACAGGTACTTTTTAAGGCTATCCACGCGGTCCGTTCTTTCCCACGCAAAGCCATCTCTGCCAAAGTGGCCGTAAGCCGCCGTTTGTGCAAAGACGGGCGCTCTAAGCCCAAGTTCGCGAATGAACGCGGAAGGGCGAAGGTCGAACTCTTCGCAAACGATTTGCGCCAAGCGTTCGTCGTCAAGTTTGCCTGTGCCGTGGCTGTCCACGAAAACGGAAACGGGGTTTGCTACGCCGATTGCATAAGCAACCTGGATTTCCAGTTCGTCTGCAAGCCCTGCGGCAACCAAGTTCTTTGCGATATAACGGCAGTAGTAAGCCGCGCTTCTATCTACTTTTGTAGGGTCTTTGCCCGAGAATGCGCCGCCGCCGTGCGCGCATCTGCCACCGTACGTGTCAACGATGATTTTTCTGCCCGTCAAACCGCTGTCCCCTTCGGGGCCGCCGATTTCAAATCTACCCGTCGGGTTGATATAGAACTTCGTGTTTTCGTCCATCCATTCCGCAGGAATGATGGCGTCGATTACATATTTTTTGATGTCTTGTTTCAAGGTTTCTTGCGAAATTTTCGCATCGTGTTGGGTGGAAACAACTACGGTGTCCACGCGTTTTGCAACGCCGTCCACATATTCCACCGTCACCTGCGTTTTTCCATCAGGACGAAGGTAGGTAAGGGTGCCGTCGCGACGAACGTCGGTCAAGCGTTTTGCCATCTTTTGTGCCAACACAAGGGTCAAGGGCATCAACTCTTCCGTTTCCGTGCAAGCATAGCCGAACATCATACCTTGATCGCCTGCGCCGAGTTGGTCTTCTGCGTCGCCGCCTTCCGTCTTCTTTTCAAGGGAAGCGTTTACCCCCATCGCGATGTCGGGGGATTGTTCGTGGATTGCCACGATGATTTTGCATTTGTCGTAAGCAAACGTGCCGAAATCGTAGCCGATGCGCTTGATGATTTGGCGTGCCGTTTGTTCATAATCTACCTTTGCGGTAGTGGTCACTTCGCCCATAATGAGCAAGGTATCAAACGCCGCCGCGCATTCGACAGCCGCTCTTGCCATAGGGTCTTGGGAGAAAATCGCGTCAAGGATACCGTCGGAAATGTTATCGCAAACTTTGTCGGGATGTCCTTCCGTGACGCTTTCGCTGGTAAAAAACTTTTTCATGTAAAAAATCCTCTTTTTAACTATAGTTCACCTTGACGGCTGGGATTTGTCAAGGAGTTCCCATACACAGGGAAATGTATTATAACACAGCCGCACGAAAAAGTCAACTAAAAACGTATCGCGCGGAATGGGAACTTTTTCTTGCGCTTTTTTATTTTTTGTGCTATAATAGGCGTGTTATGAGCACTTTTTTGTACGATGAAAACAACTGCAAACTTTGCCCGAGAGAATGCGGGGCGAACCGTACTTTGCGGAGTGGTGTTTGCGGGGCAGGGAGCGAGATGAAGATCGCAAAATACTACCTGCACCCTTTTGAAGAACCCTGTATTTCGCATAAAAACGGCAGCGGTACAATCTTTTTTTGCGGTTGTTCGCTCGGGTGTGTGTTTTGTCAAAACTACGAAGTGTCCAGGGCGCAACGGGGAAAAACGCTTACGCCGCACGAACTTGCGGATGTGTTCAAGCGCTTGGAAGAGATGGGTGCGGAGAACGTGTCTTTGGTGACGGCAGGGCAGTTCATTCCATACCTGGTGCGAGCATTTGAGATTTATCGCCCGAAAATTCCCGTTGTCTATAATAGCGGCGGATACGAAAAAGTGGACGCGTTAAAAGAGATAGACCCGTTTGTAGATATCTATCTTCCTGATATGAAATTTTGCTCCCCCGTCCTTTCTAAACGCTATACGGGCAGGGAAGATTATTTTGAAGTAGCGGACAAAGCCATTCGGTTTATGGCGGGTAAGCCAACCGAAATGCATACGGATGGGAAGATGCTGTCTGGGCTGATTGTTCGCCATTTGGTCATGCCCCTGGGGATAAGCGACAGCAAAGCCGTTTTGCGCTGGTTCAAAGATGAGATGCCGCAAACGGCGTATTTGAGTTTGATGAGTCAATATACTCCCTTTGGGAGTATTGATAAGTATCCCGAACTCTCTCGGCCGATTACGGCGCGAGAATACGACACCGTTTTGGAAACGGCGTTTTCGATGGGGCTCGGAGATCGGCTGTTCGCGCAGGAACGCTCTTCCAGCGGGGAAAAATACATTCCGAAATGGGATTTTTGACGACGGTTTTTTGGCTGTTTAACGGCGTTTAAAAACTTGCATCGCGGTATCGATAAGTTCCTTTGTGAGCCTTGCCGCTTGTTTGGGATTTGCACAGTTCCACGCTTTGGGCGTGGGTGGTAATTTTGGTTTTTTCATACGGTTATTTTGCGAAAAAAGGAGCGTTTTTATGCTGATTAGCGCAAGTGAAGTACAATTTGGATATGCTGGGGAAGTTCTGCTGGAAAATATTACTTTCACCCTAAACGAAGGGGACAGGGTTGGACTTATCGGCGCAAACGGCGAAGGGAAGACGACGCTCATTCGGTTGACGCTCGGTGAGTTGGACGCGGATGCAGGGGAACTTTTCCAAAAGAGCGGGATCCGTATCGGGTACTTGGCGCAAAACGGCGGCTACGAAAGTTATAACACCGTTTGGCAAGAGATGCAGGAGATTTTTGCAGAAGACAAGCGGTTACTTGCCACGCTTTCGGAAGTAGAAAAAGCCATTTCCGTTTGCACGGACGATAGCGAATATACGCGGCTTTCCGCGCGCTACGAAAGCCTGAATAAGCAAATTGCCGCACGCGATAGTTATGGATACGAAGTAAAAATTCGCACCGTTTTGAACGGTATGGGATTTGGTGAACGCCTGGAACAAGTGATTTGTACCATGTCGGGGGGCGAAAAGACGCGGCTGAAACTCTGCCGTTTGCTTTTAGAAGAACCAGAACTTTTAATCCTGGACGAGCCGACAAACCACTTGGACGTGAAGACGCTCTTTTGGCTGGAAGAGTACTTGGCGGCGTACAAAGGCGCGATTTTTACCGTGTCACACGACCGATATTTTTTGGATAAAACGGTGCGCCAAATTTACGAAATAGAGAACAAAAAACTGCAAATTTACAAGGGGAATTATACAAAGTATAAAACCTTGAAAGCGGAGCGCGTTGCACACCAGTTGAAGGAATGGGA
The DNA here is from genome assembly GCA_045652785.1 of Candidatus Scatosoma sp. GTDB lineage: Bacteria > Bacillota > Clostridia > Christensenellales > Borkfalkiaceae > Scatosoma. The sequence goes on from JAZOLF010000158.1 coordinate 4,623, forward strand.
AAAACAGCAGGTCGAACGGGCGCATTTGCAGGAATACGTCGATCGAAACTTGGTGCGGGCGAGTACGACAAAATCGGCGCAAAGCCGCAGGCATAAACTCGAAATTATGGAGATTGTCGAAAAACCCAGCCTGCCACCGCCACCCCCGAGATTTACTTTTACCTACTCTGAACGCCCTTACGAGCAAGTGCTTTCTGTGGAAAATCTACAACTTTACGCAGGGGAGAAACTGCTTCTAAAAAATGCAGAAATGAAGATTATGCGCGGCGAAAAGTGCGCGTTGGTCGGGGATAACGGAACGGGGAAAACCACCCTGCTGAAAGTAATTGCAAAGGCGAAAGACCCCGCTGTTAAGTTGGGGCGGTTTGTTCGTCTTGCCGTGTACGACCAGGAGAATGCGAACTTGAACCCCGAAAACACCGTTTTGCAGGAACTTTGGGAGCGCCACGTTTCGTGGGATCAAACCAAAGTGCGTAACATTTTGGCACAGGCAAGACTGGAAGCGGAAGACATAGATAAAAAAGTGCGGATGCTTTCGGGCGGGGAACGTGCGAAGTTGGCGCTTGCCGTTTTTTCGACGGAAAACGGGAACGTGCTGTTGCTGGACGAACCGACCAACCATTTGGATTTGCCTGCAAGAGAAAGCTTGGAAAGCGCGTTGAAAGGGTTTGACGGCACAATTTTATTCGTTTCGCACGACCGTTATTTTATCGAAGCGCTGGCGGGGAAAATCTTTGAACTGGAAGGCGGTGCAGTGCGGGAATATGCTTGTTCGTATGCCGAATACAGCGAGAAGAAACGGGAGCAAAAAGCGGCGGAACAAGCGGCTCAAAAAGCCGTTCAATCCATACCTGCCCCCCTAAAATCGGCAGAAAAGCCTTCGTATCGCAGCAAGGAAGAGCGGAAAAACGATACCAAGCGGCGTACCCGTATCAAGGAGATTGAAACGGAAATTGAGCGGCTGGAAGAAGAGAATGAACGGCTGGGGGAAGACTTGGCGAAACGCGAAATTTCTGGGGATTATGCGAAACTAACCGAAGTTTGCAACCGCATGAACGAAATTAAGGAGCGGTTGGACGCGCTTTACGGCGAATACGAAAATTTATTATAAAGGGGTTTACTTTTTCCCTAAGCCGTGCTATAATTGAAAAAGACAAAGGATAAGGAGTGTTCTTTTTATGAAATCGAAAGCAAAACGTCCCTTAAAAGTTTTGGGTTGGATTCTCAGCGTGATTGTAGCGTTGGTAATCGTGGTATTTGTTGGTGAAAAACTTTTCTTCGCGTCCTTCTTTTTCGGCGGGGCTAAGATGGAAATGAAAACACCTGGCACTTGGACAAATTACGTGCAACAAGGCTTTGACCGCTTAGACGATGGTAAATTTTTGGTTTCCACTTACGATAAGGGAAACGAAAACGCGGCAATCTTTATCATCGACGGCAAGGAAGAAACTTGCGTAGAACTCAAAAACGAAGACGGTACTCCTTATTTAAGCCATGCGGGCGGCGTCACCCACTATAAGAACTGGGTGTACGTGGCAACGGATAACCACGTTGACCAAGAAGGCGACTTGTATTGTACGCACGATAACTGCGATACGAACTTGGATATGTTTGCGCTGTCCGACGTTTTGGATGGCGACGGCAAGGCAACGAAGGTGGATAGCATCATCGTGCCCAACCGTTTGGCTTACGCATCTGTTTATGGGGATATGTTGTACGTGGGCGCGTTCCATCGTGAAGGGAGCAAATATATCACCCCCGAAAGCCACCATCTTACCACCCCCGCAGGGGATAAAAACACCGCGCTTATGATGGTGTATTCACTCGACGAAAATACGGGTAAACCCGTACATGGTACCCCCGAATACTGTTATTCCACTCTTTCCAACGTGCAAGGTATGTGCATGACGGGCGATGGCGATATCATTCTTTCTACGTCTTGGGGCTTGAACCCTTCGCACTTGTATCAATACGATACCGCAAAAGCGGAACAGGGGACAATCACGCTCGACGGCGCAAGCGTGCCTGTGTATTATTTGGATAGCGCGTGTTTGATCGTGGACGTAACGACGCCCTTGATGGCAGAAGAAATGGTATGGCTGGACGGCAGAGTGTATATCCTTACCGAAGCCGCATCCATGAAGTATATCTTCGGCAAAATTATGAGCGGCAACCATATTTACAGTTATCCGCTTTCCTAAAAAACTAAGCAATCAAAAAAGGCTTTACCAAACTCGGTAAAGCCTTTTTGTTTTAGATTGTATGGGGGAGTAGGCGTTTTGCGATGGGGACGGCAACTGCGCAAAGGATTAAATCCTTTGGCAGGGTTAAAAGAATGTAAGCGCTTAAAAATTCGGTCAATGCGATGGTTTGGTGCAGGTACGCCGTCAAAATGATTGCCGCGTAAGCCGTTCCGATTAGGTATGTAATCAACAGCCCGACCGCAAACGCAAGGGCGATTTTGCCACTTGTAATCACGCCGTTCCGCGCGATTGCGCCAACCGCCCAAGCGGCGCAAGCAAAACCTAGAACGTACCCGAACGTAGGTTGCAACACATAGGAAAATCCGCTGCCCGATGCGAAAATCGGCAATCCTGCCAGCCCCAAAAGTGCGTAGAGCAGGACGGAAAGCGCTCCCCAGCCGCCGAGCAGTACACCCCCAAGCAACGCCACCTGCACTTGCAGGGTAATGGGGGAGAGTGGAGCGGGGATGCGGATAAAACTCGACACCGCAAGCAACGCCGTAAATAGGGCGCATAATGCCATTTTTTTCGTTTTGCTTTTCATGCAACAAGTATAACAAACCCCGTCGCTTTTTGTCAAGCGAAAAGGGCAGATATGCCATCCGCCCTTTCAATAAATGTCTTAGAACCCTGTTCAACGCGTACATGCCCCCGTCGAATTTGATCAGTTAAACTGATTTGCCAGGATTTCGGCGGTGAGTTTCGCAAGGTTTAAGTCCCCTGCGGACATACGCGCGCCGTTATCTTTGGAAAGAAGGGCGATTGCCCCCAAACAGTCGCCATTCGCGACAATGGGAACGATGATTTGCGCCGTATATTCTTCGCTGCTACCGCGCACGGGTGAAACCATTTTGTCTCCATTTACGGCGTTTGCAATGTGGCTGCGCCGCTCCCGCAAAATTTTGTCCATTTCTTCGGAAAGGTGCTTGCCGTCAAGTTCTCGCTTACCGTCGCCGTAGGCGTACAATACTTCGTCTGTGTCCATAATCACCGCCAGTTTTCCGCTTAAATCGTGCAAAGAGCGCGCGGTTGCGTTGCTGAAACGCTCCAACGTGGCGATGGGAGAGTACTTTTTGAGCATGAGTTCGTCCCGATCGGTGAAAATTTCCAAAGGATCACCTTCCTTGATGCGCAAAGTGCGCCGAATTTCTTTTGGAATAACCACTCTTCCCAGTTCGTCTATTCTTCTAACAATGCCTGTCGCTTTCATGTTAACCCCCTAAAATCTCGTCGATTAACAGTATTTTGTGGAAGAAAACGGAAATTATACATTCTTTTTTCAGGGGGGATTTTCCTGTGTGAAAAAAAATTAAAAAAAAGTAAAATAGGGGATAAAATGAGTTGACAAATAGGTTGCATTAGGCTATAATATCTCTTGTTAACGCGGTCGTGGCGGAACTGGCAGACGCGCAAGACTAAGGATCTTGTGGGTAACTCCATGCAGGTTCAATTCCTGTCGACCGCACCAAAAATAGGATGTCCAAACGGGCATCCTATTTTGTTTTATGCGGCACAAGAATTGTCCCTGCGGTTCAATTCCTGGACGCTCGGCGGGCTCGCTATTCCGTCGCTATGCTCCTTACGACCGCACCAAAAATAGGATGTCCAAACGGGCATCCTATTTTGTTTTATGCGGCACAAGAATTGTCCCTGCGGTTCAATTCCTGGACGCTCGGCGGGCTCGCTATTCCGTCGCTATGCTCCTTACGACCGCACCAAAATGAGGCGATTATGCAGAAAAAAGCGCATAAATTTCTCATTTTTTGCATTTTTGAATAAATATTCAGTCAAAAAAGCCCTAAAAACACGTTTTTCGCACCCTTTGGGGGCAGTTTTTGCCATTTTCCCTTTGTTTTCAAGGCTTCTACAATTTTATTTGAAATTTTACGCATAGAAATTGCCCGAGCGAATCTTTTCGCCCAGGCTTTTCTTTTATATTTCCAACTTAACGTTTTGCATTTGCTCATACATGAATTATATAAGTAAGCATTTTCAAGAAGCGGTTCAATTTAGTTTGCTCTTACTCCAACAACGAGAAAAACACCCCTTGTTTGGGGTGTTTTTGCTTATTTTTTGCCTATATTTATCCCTATTTTTTATGGTTTTTTTGCGCGTTTATTATCCAAAACTCTTGACAAAAGCCCACTTTTGCGTTAAAATAACAATAGATATATAACAAATGATATATTATAAAAAAGGGGGGCGCTATGCCACCGAGAGTGAAAATTACGCAAGAGAATATCATTAAAACCGCTGTGGAGTTGGTGCGGATGAATGGGGCGCAAGCGCTCAACGCGCGCAGGGTTGCTGCGGCGTTAAACTGCTCTACGCAACCGATTTTTTCTAACTTTGCAAGCATGGATGAACTGCTGGCGGCGACCGTTGCCGCGGCGTACGACGTTTACCAAAACTTTATCAAGCGGGAAGTGGAGAGCGGAAAATATCCGCAGTATAAGGCGTTCGGGATGGCGTATATTCGCTTTGCGAAAGAAGAAAAGGAGTTGTTCAAACTTCTGTTTATGTGCGACACGACGAGAAAATCCTTCACGCCGACGCAGGATTTTGACGCGTCCGTTTCGATGGTTATGCAGGCGAACGGCATTGACAAGGCGACAGCGGAATTGCTGCATTTTGAAATGTGGGTTTGCGTTCACGGGATTGCAACCATGCACGCCACGTCCTTTTTGGCGTTCGAATGGGATTTGGTGGAGCGGATGCTGACGGACGTTTACCACGGAGTTCGCGCAAGGTTTTTGGCGGGGGGAACGGATGATGGATGCCATTAAGATAGTAGGATTAACGAAAGCGTATAAGGACGTGGTTGCGGTGGACGGACTCGATTTGACGGTGCAGGAAGGGGAGTTGTTTGCCCTGCTTGGCGTGAACGGTGCGGGTAAAACCACGACGATTAAAATGCTTGCAACGCTGACAAAACCCACGGCGGGGGATGCGTGGATTTATGGGTATTCCATTTGCTCAAACGGGGAGAAAATTAAGGAAATCATCGACGTATCCATGCAGGAAACGGCGGTCGCACGCAAGTTGACGGTAGAAGAGAATATCGCTTTCTATGCGGAGTTGTCGGGGCAAAGCAAGGCGGAAATCGAAGAAACCAAGCGCCGACTTTACGAAACTTTTGGGCTTGAAAAAGTGGCGAAAAAGCAGGCGGCGAAACTGTCGGGCGGCTGGCAAAGAAAACTCTCCATCGCGCTGGCGCTGGTGACGAATCCAAAAGTGCTGTTTTTGGATGAGCCCACTTTGGGGCTGGACGTACTCGCCCGCAGGGAACTTTGGAAAACGATTTTGGCGTTGAAGAAAAATACGACCATCATTTTAACCACCCATTATATGGAAGAAGCGCAGGCGCTTGCCGACCGTATCGGGATTATGAAGGATGGGAAGTTGCTTTTCGTCGGCAATAAGGCGAATTTGTTTGTGCAGACGGGCAAGCAATCGGTGGAAGATGCCTTTATTGAAATTGTTGCGGGGGATGGCGTTCGTG
>JAZOLF010000159.1:0-5823 GCA_045652785.1 Candidatus Scatosoma sp.
TGCAAAAGCGGAAATGACGGACGAATTACCGCAGGCGTCGTCTGGCAGGACGATTATGACCACCGAGCCGAAGTTCGTCCCTGCAAAGGCGGCGGAGATTGTCACCCCAACGGGGATGAAAGCCAACGTGCGCTTGGTCGATTGCGTCGGCTACGTGGTGGATGGCGCCGTCGGGTTTGAGGAAGACGGGCAGCCGCGTCTTGTAAAAACGGCTTGGTCGGATGCGCCCATTCCCCTTGCAAAAGCGGCGGAGATCGGCACGGAAAAGGTAATTAAGGAACATTCGACGGTGGGCGTGTTGGTGACGACGGACGGCAGTTTTACCGCCATAGAACGTGCGGAATATGAAAAAGCGGAAAAGCGTGCAGCGGCGGAATTAAAAGCGCTTGGAAAGCCGTTTGTGATCGTCTTAAACTGTGTGGACGTTGCGGCGGCGGAAGGCTTGCGCGTTGCGCTGGAAGGCAAATACGGCGTACCCGTGGTTGCGATGAACGTGGAAAGCATGGACGAAACGGGGGTATTGTCGGTGTTGCAAGCGGCACTCTTGGAATTTCCTGTTCGGTGTGTGGATATTGAGTTCCCCGCTTGGTTGCAGGCTCTTCCTGAAGATAATCCGTTCGTTGATGGAGTGCTTTCGGCGTTGCGTACCGCTTTACCTAAGGTAAAGAAGATGAAGGATTGTGCAACTTTGTGTTCCTTATTTGACGGCGATTGCGATTATCTTTCCCCCGACGGTGTGGATATTGATGCAGGGACGGGGGTTGCAACGGCGCGGATCGGGGTGCAGGAGGGAATGTTCTTCCGTGCGTTGTCGCATGAATGCGGGGTGGAAATTACGGACGATTGCGCCCTGATGATGCGCTTGAAAGCGTTGGCGGATGATGGCAGAAAGTATGATAAAATTCGCTCCGCTTTTGAGCAGGCAGAACAAACGGGATATGGAATCGTCGCGCCTAAAATGGAAGATTTGACGCTTGAAAAACCCCAACTCGTCAAGAAAGGCAATAATTACGGTGTGCGTATTTCGGCGGGCGGTGCAAGTTATCACGTCTTAAAAATTGACGTTAGCGGCAAGGTTGAACCCATCGTCGGGGATAAGGCACAGGGGGAAAGTTTTTGTTCTTCCCTGGTTGATGATTATGCTGATGAACCCGATAAGGTGTGGGAAACGAATGTGTTTGGCAACAGCGTAAGACAACTTCTGGAAGGGGAACTTGCTGGCAAAAACAAGGGTGTCCCCGAAGAGATAAAAGGCAAGTTGCGGCGTACGGTTTGCAGGATTGTCAATGAAGGAAAAGGCTCGCTTTTGTGCATACTTTTGTAAAATTTCCCCCATACTATACGAAAAGAAAATGGGGGTGCTCATTATGGCAAAAAAGAACAAAGTACACAAGTTGACGGACGAAGAATACGCCAAGTATTTGGACGAATGGGGGCGCGGAAACGGTGTGCAAAAGCCGCAATAAAAGCGGAGTTTTTAGGTGATTTTTACGCCTATTTGTTAAGTGGGAAGACAAAAATCGGCGTGGCCGTCTTTGGGATAGGTTGCGCCGTTTTTTGTTTGCTTGGGGCAGGTATGGACATATAAAAACAGGCGTGCGGCGACGGCGCGCTTCGCGGGTAAAATTACTGCTGGGCAGGTATGGAATGAATGAAAAAAGGGAATAAATACCCCTAAGCAGGTATGCAATGAAGACTTTTTTTGCAAAAAATGCCATTTTTCACCATTTGCGGGGCAACTTTTTTTCGCCAAACCCTTGACGGGCGCAAAAACGTGTGCTATAATAAACGAAAGTTTATTCCGTTCATTTGATACATGGTATGCGGAAAACGATTAAGAAAAACGAAAAATTAAGGACGAGGTGTATTATGAGTGAAAACAACAAGGGTATGCAACCCGCATCGCAGGAAGACGAATTGGTGCTTGTTTTGGACGGCATTTACAGCGAAATCGCAAAGGATATCAATTCGGCAAAATCTGCCATCGTAAGCGAAGTAAAATATGCAGCGGTACAATCGCAGTCGGTGGAAAAGGATTTGGCGACGAAACTTGCTGAACAACTTGCGGCAATTAAGGCTTTGTCCAACGAACTCAAATATAGCCTTCAACAAAATCAATCGGTACATAGCGACATTTCCGAAACGATTAAAGAAGAAGTTTCTTCCAAGTTGGATACGGTAGCGGGTAGTTCCGCATTGCTCGAAGAAATCGACAAGGCGATCCACGAATTGCAAGAAAAGATCGACGCTATCAGCGCTGATGCGATCGCGGATAAGGTGCTTTCCGCGTTGCCCGTGCAAGAAGAAGTGGACTACGACAAGATCGGCGAAGTTGCGGCTGAAAAGGCGGAAGCGGTTGCATCCGAACACAGCAAGCAGGTTTTGGACGCAGTTGCGGCTATCCCCGTAGCGGAAAACGTGGACTATACCCGTATCGTGGAAGAAGTGGGCGACAGAGTGCTTGAACTCATGCAAGAAAACACGGCTGCGATCGACTATGACAAACTCTCTGATATGGTTGCGGCAAAGGTTGTGGTTGCTGCGCCTGAAATCGATTACGACTTGCTCGCTGAAAAGGTTGCTGAAAAGTTGGCGGCGAAGGAAGAAACCAGCGAAGTATTCATCGACGGCGACGGCGTACAAGATATTGCAGATACCGTTGCTTGCAAGATCAGCGAAACCTTGAAGGTGGAAGCGGCTGTGGATTACGACAAGGTTGCTGACGTACTTATCGACCGTCTTAGCAAGGAAACCTTTACATTCGAAGAAGTAGAAGTTATCGACGAACCTATCGAAGAAGTTGTAGAAGAACCCGTTGTAGAAGAACCCGTTGTAGAAGAAATCGTGGAAGAACCTGTGGAAGTGGTTGTTGAAGCGGTTGCGGAAGAAGAAACGGCGGTTGCGGAAGTCGTTGTAGAAGAAACCGCTCCTGCGGTTGGCTTGGTAGATGCGGACAACGGTATGGTACTCCGCTTGAAGAAGAGTTTTGTTGCAAAACTCAAACAAAGCGAAGACGATATCAAAACCTATTACAGCATCTTGAAGAATGCGCTTACCGAATACAAGAAGGTCAACTCCAACATCAGTTGGCACGGCGATAGATTTAACTTTGGCCGCGACACCGTTGCAAGAATCACCATTATCGGTAAAACGCTTGGCTTATATCTTGCACTTGATCCCGCAGATCCCGAATTTAAACAAACCGTTTACCGTCAAAAAGACGTTAGCAAGCAAAAGGCTTACGACGGCACGCCTTTCATGGTGAAAATTAAGAGCGACGGCGGCTTGAAGAAAGCACTTCGCTTGGTTGCGGCGTTGGCAGAAAAACTCGGTACGGAAAAGGAAGAAACCTTCGAAACTGTGGATTACGTTGCAATGTATCCTATGGCTACCGACGAAGAAATGTTGGAAGAAGGCTTGATTAAAGCAACGAAAGAAAAGAAGGTTGCTCTCGATTTCTAATCGACAATTAAACACTTGACACAAGATAGAGAGCTGATAAGGAATTTTCGGCTCTCTTTTTACGGGTAGGTGGCTTATATTGCGGTTGAGTTATCCTTTCGGATCGTCCTACATAATGAACTGTAAGGAGTAAAATATAGTGAATAAAACAAATGGTTCGGGCAGAAGAAATGCCCGCTCGCCGATGGGCACTTCCTTTGATGCGCCTACGGTGAAAAAATCGGCTGGTTCTACAAAGCGCACGTCGGAAAAACGCTCGCTGGACAAGCCTAAAAAATCGGTAACGTCCGCAAAGGACTTGCAAAGCAAAAAAACAGGGTCGGTAAAGGCGGCGGGCGCGGCGCAATCTGCAAGAATGCCCGCAGTCGGGGGACAACCTGCCCAAACAACCAAGCCTACCAAGACGATAAAGCCGCCCCGTGCGTGCAAAGCAGGCGCGGAAAAAAGGGTGGATACGGCGAATACGCGCATCGGCGCTGCCGCAAAGAGCGGAAAAATCACTCCTATTAAGACGGTTGCCTATGAAACTCCGTTTGAAACGATCACCCCCGTAAAGGTGAAACGTACGAAAAACAAGCCTGTTAAGGTGCTCTTTTTGGGCGGTGTAGGGGAAATCGGTAAAAATATGACCGCGATCGAATACGGCAATGATATCATTATCATTGATGCGGGTATGACTTTCCCGAATATGGAAGAAATGCCTGGTATTGATGCCGTTCTTCCTGACGTCACCTATTTGACGCAAAATGCGGATAAAGTGCGCGGCGTATTCATCACGCACGGACACGAAGACCATATCGGCGGGCTGTCCTATTTGATGAAAGAACTTCCCGAAGGGACACCCGTGTACGGCACGAAATTGACGCTTATGCTTGCGGATAACAAGTTGCAAGAAAACCGCGTAAGTGGCGTGGTGCAACGGGTGGTGAAGAGCGGCGACCGTATCAAGGCGGGCGCGTTTGAAGTAGAGTTTGTCGGGGTGACGCACTCGATTTCGGGGGCGTGCGCGTTGGCAATTCGCACTCCGCATGGGCTCATTTATCACAGCGGCGACTTTAAGATCGACTTAACCCCCGTAGGCGGTGAGCCGATGGACTTGAAGCGGATTGCAGAAATCGGCGATGAAGGGGTTTTGCTGTATATGGCAGAATCGACCAACATCGAACGCCCTGGCTACACGATGAGCGAAACGGTGGTGGGGGCAACGCTCGATCACTTGTTTGCGGAGCACATGAACAAGCGTATCATTATCGCGACCTTTGCATCCAACGTACACCGCTTGCAACAGATTATTGACTTGGCGGTGAAGTACCGCAAAAAGGTTGCGCTCTCTGGGCGGAGTATGCTCCGCGTGACGGAAGCGGCGATGAAGATCGGGGAATTAAAAATTCCCGAAGGGATTTTGGTGGATATCGAGCAAACGAAAAATATGTTTGACCGAGAACTCGTGATTGTTTGCACGGGTTCGCAAGGGGAACAAATGAGTGCCCTTACCCGTATGTCGCAAGGCGAATACAACAAGGTGACGGTGGGTACGAACGATGCCATTATCATCTCGGCAAATCCCATTCCTGGCAACGAAAAAATGGTGTACCGCGTGATCAACAACTTATATAAGTTGGGCGCGACGGTTATCTATGAAAGTTTGGAAAAAATCCACGTGTCGGGGCACGCTTGCCAAGAAGAACACAAAATTTTGCACAACTTGCTGAAACCGAAATTCTTTATCCCTGTGCACGGGGAATACCGCCATTTGAAACGGCACGTTGACCTTGCGCACAGTCTTGGGTTGCCCGCAGGGCATACGCTTATTGCGGAAATCGGCAACTGTGTGGAACTGACGGAAAATTCCATGCGCTTTGGCGAAAGCATCCCCGCAGGGGCGGTACTCATCGACGGCGAAGTGGTAGAAGGCGGCGAAAACGGCTCGGTGGTCAAGGAACGCTTGAAGATGTCTGCGGACGGTATTTACTTGGTGTCCCTGGCGGTGTCGGGTGATGATTACGTCGGCGATCCTGTGATTACTTCTATCGGTGTGGTGACGGGGGACAATACTTGCAGTATCCCTGAACTTCTCGGGGTCGCAAACAAGGCGTTGAACCATTACCGCTACGCTTACGGAATGAAGGATGAACTTGCGGCGTACGTCCGCAAAAGTTTGCGCAACTACCTGTTCAAGAAGATGCGCGAAGCACCTATGGTTGTGGTGAACGTACTCGAATTGTAAAACTTGCCCGAAAAATCGGAGCAAAAGGAATATACGAATGAACAAATACACGGCATCGCTGGTAAAACTGCATATTGACGAACGGCTGCTATCTTTACGGCAAGCCGCTCTTTCGCGCGGGATTCCCGTTGCGG
>JAZOLF010000160.1:0-11369 GCA_045652785.1 Candidatus Scatosoma sp.
TATGACCGATACGATGGGGAGAATGCACTCCGACGCGCAATTCGCAGGTTCGTCTTCCGTTCCCGCTCACGTAGAAATGATGGGCTTGATCGGTGCTGGTAACAACCCCATGGTAGGTATGACGGTTGCTTGCGCAGTTGCTATCGAAGAAGCAATGAAAGCGTAAGGAATTTCTTGATTTTTGAGTAAAAAATTCTTTTAAAAACAGTTGGACACATCATTTTGGGAAAATTTCCTATGATGTGTCCAATATGTTTTTTAGGCAATTTATTTGTATAGCAAGGAGTTTGATATGGGAAAATATAATAGTTCGCAGTATCGTGTAGTGCCACTTGTGGAGTCGATTAAAGAAAATCAGGAAAACTTTAATGCCTTTTTATCTATGGTACATTGTAAAAAGGGGATTCCAGTATTGGCTTGTCCTATTGGAGAGAGTTTCTATTATTATGGAAAAAATGAAAAGCAGTTAAAGCCAACCAAAAAACATTTAATTGCTTTAGTACAATATATTGCGAAAAGGCGCGGATATAAAAGCGGTACATATGCAGGAAGACGTGCAGACTTGTTGGGTGAAAATGGGGAAGAAAGACAAGAAGACGCTCAAACGGAGGCAATTCGCCTAATCAATGAAAATTACGATGCGTCGGTTTTGCCTAAAGAATGGTATATATTTGAAGGGAATACCAATCCTGATATTTATATTGAAGGAGAAAATTATATTATCGTTTGTGAAGGGAAATGGACGGAACCGCATATTACCACAAAAACAACGCATTTAAATGCGGAAGACGAATATAGAAATCAAATGGTTCGGCATATTCAAGCGACCCTTAATTCAACAGATAAAAAGGTATATGCTTTTTATATAGTAGATGCTTCTTGTGGCTATTTAGAAGATTTGACTGAAGATGCGTTTATCGAACAGTTGGATTGTGAGACGATTAAATTATCGTCAATAGAAAAAGGAGAGATTGCTTCGGCTTTCTATGGTTACACAACATGGCAAGAGGTGGAGCGTGCGCTTCAAGGCTTGAAATTTTTAACAAAAAAAGAAATTGATTTATTGGGTCAATAATTTAGATAACATATACATACGCAAATGCTCTATTTGTATGGTTGGTATGACGGTTGCTTGCGCAGTTGCAATTGAACAAGCTATGAAAGCGTAAGGCTTAAAGGCATATAAAAGGATTTACGGTTATCTCCGTAAATCCTTTTTTTTCTAAAAATCCATATTGACATTCACAAAAGAATATAGTATAATAGCAAATACAATAGAAGGATATGGTGTAGTCACTATGTGGGATTGGTTAAAAACAAATATTCAAACTGACCAACTGAAATTATTGATTAGTCTTTTTCTTGCGGCAGTTTTAGGTTTTTGCATCGGCATGGAACGTAAATTCCGCGCAAAGGAAGCGGGGATTAGAACGCATACAATCGTTTGTTTTGGTTCAGCGCTCATGATGCTGATTTCTATTTATGCTTTTGGTGATGGTGCGGATCCTGCGCGTATTGCGGCACAAATCGTTGCCGGTGTCGGTTTCTTAGGCGCAGGTATTATCGTTTATCGCAAAAACGAAGTACACGGCTTGACGACGGCGGCGGGCGTATGGACAACGGCCGGTATCGGTATGGCGTGCGGTGGCGGATTGTGGGTTGTTGCAATCGGTGCAACTGCATTGCTGATTTTCTTTCAATGGCTGTTCCATCGCAAATGGAAAATTTTTAGACCGAGAAAAAACTATATCGTTCGTATTGTTTTTGAGCAAAAAACGGATGAACGCGAACAAATCAAGCAACTTTTCGGCACGGATCGTTATAACAGTTTGGTCATTGAACGCGACGGGGATAAACTCGTATATCACGCAAAATTGTACACAGATATTGAATATTCGTCTTTGCGTTTGAATGAAATCATTGAGCAACATCCCTTTATCTATACGCTTGAACGCGAAGACGATAACTAATCGGAAGGGTCGGTTGAAAAACTGTTAAGCAAAATAAAAAAAGCGGAGCAATGTTGCTCTGCTTTTCTTGTATTTTTAGTAAAAAATCCGAATCACGCGCAGGGAAAGCCTACAAAATGATTCGGAGAATATTCTTTGGTGGACGCGAGAGGGCTCGAACCTCCGACCTCTACCATGTCAAGGTAGCGCTCTAACCAACTGAGCTACGCCTCCAAACTTACCTGCTTATTATAGCAAATCAAACGGATTTCGTCAATGTTTTTTTATTCTATTTTCAAAGAAAAGTCAAAAAAAGATGTATGAATTGCAGACAGGTCTTGACATTTTCAAAAAGAGAGAGTATAATGATAAAAAGGAGAGTAGTATGAGAAAAGGTGATTTACAAAACGGCAAAGTATTTGACGATATAGATATGCAACTTTTACAACTCCTGAAAGACGATGCGCGCGTGTCATTGAAAAACTTAGCGGCGCATACCTATCTTTCTTCTACGGCGGTTTCCGCGCGTATTGAAAAGTTGGAGCAAGCAGGGGTAATACAAGGCTATTACACAAAACTCAATGCATCCAAATTTGGTTTGGATATTAAGGCGTTTATCAGCCTGGAAGTAGAACCCATCCAAAAGAAAGATTTTTATCCGTACATACGCTCCTGCGAAAATGTGGTACAATGCAACTGCGTGACGGGCGAATTTTCCATGCTTATTGAAGTATTGTTTGCATCGACGGCAGAACTTGACCAGTTTATCAATGAGTTGCAGCATTTTGGCAAAACAAAGACACAAATTGTCTTCTCTACGCCCGTGGAACACCGCGACGTACTTTTGAAAAAATAACCGCAAAAGCATAAATAAAAAAGTCCCCTTTATGGGGACTTTCTTTTTTTTTGATTATTCATCGTCTTCGGCGTGTGCTTTTGCAATCGCAAAGAAATGGTAGAACACGGGGAAGAGAATGATGTTTGTCAGCAATACGGCAGGGATAACGATATAGCTCAAAAATACCGTAGGTGTAGCAAGCGGGGCTTTGCAGTAAACGGCAATCATCGATGCGATGATAACGCCGACAACAAACAGGATAACTGCGCTAAAAATATACGTACCAGAGCGTTTATTGAGTTTTGCAGTGCTTTGATAGCCGCTTGCATAGAGAATGGAGCAAATAGAAAATGCAATCAACCCAAGTGAGAGTGGAATGAGCGGATAGTAGAACGAAACGCCCAAGTTTTCTTTCATGAAGAAAACCAAAATACATTCGATTGCCAAGAAACAGAAAGTTAAAAGTGCCGCCTTAAACAGCGTTGCGCCCTTGTTGAATACAGGGGTGGGTTTGCTTTCTTTTGCTTGTACGCTTGCGGTTTTCACCGCGCCGCTGATGCGTGCATTCAAACGGATACCGTCACGTTCCGCCCGTCTATACAATTCGTCGGGGGAAGTAGTGGGCGCATAGCCGCCTGCGTATGTAGGGGTTGCAGAATAAGCGGGGGCTTGCGGAGCGGGAGCAGGTTGCGCCATTGCTGCGGCATTGATTTCCGCGGCGCGGCGTTCAAGTTCGTCGTTCCAAGCTTTCAAGCGAGATTCTTCGTGATCGAGTTTCGCCTGCTGCGTATTGATGGAGTCCATTACTTGGCGGTTGGTCGATGCAAACGCGCGTTTGTCTTCGGCGAGTTGCGCCTTTTCTCTTTCGAGTGCCAGTTTTTCATCTTCGAAAGCAGACTTTTCGGCAGCGAAAGCCGATTTTTCGCTTTCAAATGCCTGTGTTTTTTCGTTCAAGTGTTGTACCTGCGCATTGACAACGGCGTATTTTTCATCGTTATCGAATTGTTGCAAGGTCAACGCTTGGCGTCTTGCCAAATAATCAAGTTGTTGTTGGTTGAACAGTTCGGAACGGGTTGCAAGTTCGGCATTTTGCATTTGAATTCGTTCTTGTTCATAGCGCAACTTTTCACTAAGGCGTTGCAATTCTTCCGCTCTCATTTCCAGTTCTTCTTGACGCTTTTCAAGGTTGGATTTATCTTCGATAGTGCGGGTTTGTTCTTCGCCTAAGGACACCTGACGGGTATTAAAATCATATTCCTTTTGAGAAAGGGCGGTTTCTCTTGCAATCAACGCCGCTTGCGCATCCTCGAAGTGTCGTTTTTCAACTTCCAAGGCGGAAAGTTGCGAGTCCAAGGCATTTTGATCTTCGGAAAGAGCCTGTCTTTTTTCAGCAAGCAGAGCGTAATCTTCGGCGAGTTGCTGTTCGCGTTGTGCTAAGTCTTCTTCGTCCTGCTTGTCCTTTGCTTGCAGTTCATCAAGTTGTGCTTGCAGGTCTTGGATTTGGTCGTTTTTATCGTCGATTTCCGCTTGGAGTTGCGCCGCCTTTTCTGTTTCCGCGTCAACGGCATGCGCCTTGTCGTCTAATTCGTCACGAAGGATACGCAAGGAATCTTCCTGAGATGCAATCAAAGATTGCAATTCGGTGATTGCTTGCTGCTTTTCGTCTAACTGTGCTTGGGTAGCGGTGAGTTGTTCGCTTAATTCGCTGCTTTCTTTGCTTTCATCGGACAAGGCAAGGCGCGCTTGTTCAAATTCTTCACGGTCAGCATCTAAGCGTGCTTGTTCTGATTGAATTTTGGATAAAAGTTCATACGATTGCGCCGTTTTTTCGTCCAAATCCATTTGTGCCGCGGCGAATGCCGTTTCACGCTTTTCCAAATCTTCGGTCTTTTCCGTAATTTCCTTTTCCTTTTCCGCAAGGCGTTGTTCTTTTTCCTTTAACTGCTTTTGCAGGGTTTCGATTTGGTCGATTTGGTCGGAGTTTTGGACGGGCTGTTCGCGCAGGGCGATTAATTCCAAACGCAAGGACGAATATTCCTGTTGCAGGGAAAGCAGGGCGCTTTCCGTTTCTTTCAATTCTTCGGCTTGCGATTCGGCATCCGATTTGTAGGTTTCCAGTTGCGATGCCGCAGATGCGAGTTGTTCGCTCAAAAGGTGAATGGTGTTTCTCGCCTGCGTCAATTCAAGTTCTTTATCCTGCAACGCCTGTTCTTTGGCATCGAGTTCCCCTTGCTTTTCCGAAAGGGCGAGTTCCTTCTTTTCCAACTCTTCCTGTTGTAAGTGGATTTTTTTATTTACTTCGCCGAGATCGGTTTTCTTGGATGACAAATCTGCACTTTGGGTTGCGAGCAAGGAGCGTTCTCGTTGCAGTTCGTTTTTCAGGCTGGTGAGAGCAGATCTTTCTTCTGAGAGTGCCATTTCGCGTGCAGCAAGCGAACGCTTTAATTCGTCTAATTCCTGTTGCTTTTCGGCGATAAAAGAAAAGTCATAATGGCTATCTCCGTCCGAGATCAGGCTGTCGATAACGGTGCGCGAAAATTCCCATTCGGAAAGGTTGCGTTTTGCTACTTCTTTACCTGCGTCCGTGAGATGGAAATACTTACGTCTGCCGCCGTTGGAAAACTCCCCAGCGTAGGATTCGACGTACCCAAGTGTTTCCAAACGCTTTAACGCGCTGTAAAGGGTGGGGGCTTTCAATTTGTACAAACCGCCGCTTTTATGGTCGATTTCGTCCATAATATCGTAGCCGTATTTATCTTCGTCGAACAAAGTACGCAAAATGATTGTGTTGATGTGTCCGCGAATCAAATCGGCGCTAATGCCTTGTAATTGTTCATCGCCGCCGGAAACGCCGTCTTCTTCCATCAAACCTTCTTCGCGAACGTCTTTGGTTGCCATAAGTGTTCTCCTTTGTAAGGGTGTTTTGCCAAACAAACTATTATGCGTGATAGTATAGTAGTTTGCTACGCATATATTGTACCACATATAGTACTTTTTGTCAATAATCTGGATGCAAAAAAATCCTTGAAAAATCCAGCCGATTTTCTCTTCACGAGTAGAGTGGTTTGCTGTAAAAGTTTGCGAGTATTTTGTAAAAATAAATCCGTACTATTGACATTTGCCGTCGGAAGGGTTATAATAAAATGGCTATGGAAAAATATACTTTTGTACAACCGTTTAACGTTCGCTATTGCGACGTTGATTTTAGGGACGAATTAAAACCTTCTACTGTGCTTGCATTTTTGGAAGAAGCGGCTTGTAATAGCGCGGATGAACTGGGGTTTGGCTATGCTTACGTAAAACCCCGTAATTTGGCGTTTGTCGTCACCAACGTTTGCTGTTCGTTTAACCGCCCCGTGCATTTGTTTGAAAAAGGTGTTTGCGTGAAAACTTGGCCGTTGCCGCCTACCTACGTGACCTTTGGTAGGGAATATCAACTTTGCGTTGGCGACGAAGTGGTCGTAAACGCGTCTTCGCGTTGGTGTTTGCTGGATTTGACGGACGGAAAAATTGCGTCGTCCAAGCGTATTGAAGGGCAGGATTATTCCACTTACAATACGGATAGGGCGCTTGAAATCAACCGTTGGAAAATCCCTGTATTTTCTTTGGAAGAAGGGGAAGAACGGTTTTCGATTACGATTGCAAATTCGGAATACGATCACAATTTGCACGTAAACAATACTCGCTACGCTGACTACTGTTTCAACGTATTTACGCTGGACGAACTCAAACAAAACCCTTTGCAATATTTTGCCATCACCTACGTCAAACAATGCTACGAAGGGGATATTTTGCGCTTTTATAGAAAGCAAGTGGATGAAAAACAATACTACGTACAAGGAGTGAACGCCAGCGGCGAAATCGTCGTGCAGGCGGAAATTCGTTTCGCATGAGAAAACTGGAAATTCGCGGTGGAAAAATTATAGACGGCGATTTAGGTACGCCAAAGGGTTTTCATTTGTTTTGTACGGAAGGGGTTGGGTTGCTTACTTGTGACACTTTCGCAACCGCCGCATACATATCGGCAAAAAATAGGCTATACGGCCATTCCGTCCGTGTTGCATCAAATACTTCGGACAACGAAACGGCACGGATGATTTTGCTTGCCGATACCTGCTCGGACGTGATGCAAAAAGGCGGGCGCGGTCGAGTGATCAACTGCGTTAACTACGCCAGCGATAAGTTGCTTTTGCCATCGTCGAAACTCCGTCCTTTTTTTATCGGGGAACTGATTGAACGGATAGACAACGATACGATTATGCGCGGCATTGATGCCTGTGTTTTGGCGCTCAAAAGCGGACAAACGGCAGGCATTTCGGAGATGAAAGCGCATCATTACACCAAAGCGGTACAATTCTTCTTGGGGGATGATTATCTTTGCACGCTTTCGGGCACTGTCTTTTCGGACGAGAAATGCGCCTTGACCAAACGCTCCGTGATTATCACTACGGACGTTGCTATATCTGCGGAAATGCTGGATTTGGCGCTGTTTACGTCGGTACGCGAAACGTTTGGATTGCTCAACATCCCTGCGTCGGTCAATGACGGATACGCTGTCTTTGCCAGCGGTTGCTCAGGCAATTATCGAATTAGCGCGCGCGACTCCGAATTTTCGAAATTTTCCCGTGCGATGGATTTCCTGTTAAACGAATTGTGTGGGATGCTTGTATCGTGCGATTGCGATCAAGATGGAATTCAACTCTTCGTAGAAAACGCAAAGTCAAAGACTTTGGCGTGGGATGTCGTGAAAAACGCAAGTGTCTATTTTTCCCTTGCAGGAAACGAAGATTGCAGCATTCTTAAAGGTTTGTTGACCTGTGTTGGAAATGTTGAAACGGCTTTGCGCAGGCGGCGTATGCGCATATGGCTTTCGTCGGATGCAGGTAGGGCGCTCCTTGTAGATGAAGCGCGGGTACTGTATATTTTCCCTGAAAAACTCGAAGAATTGCTTGCGGGGACGAATGCCGCTTTGACGGTCGATTTCCGTGAAGGGATTTTCGGTGCGTCGGGCTGGATAAAAAAGATGGATAGAAAAGTGATAAATTGACGAAAAAAAAGAAAAAAATCGGGTTAGTTTTCTTGACATTCAATATGGATTGTTGTATAATATCTAAGATAATGCAGGAGAATGAATATGATGCACGAAACGATTCGAATGGAATACGGTATGAAAGATAGCCGTAGCGCCGCGAAGATGCAAGGCGCCGACGGTTGCGTTTCCGTTTCTCAAAAATCGTATTCTTTCATTTTTCGGACGTATATTTTTTTTAAGGACTGATTTTTTTTGCGAAATCAGTCTTATTTTTTACAATTCAGCAAAAATAAAATTTTACAATATAGGAAGTAGGTCGTATGAAGAAAAAAGTGTATTTGACGCTTGAAAACGGAAAAGTGCTGGAAGGCTATCGCTTTGGCGCTGACGGTGACGTCACGGGTGAGTTGGTCTTTACAACGGGAATGGTCGGCTATGATAAAACTTTAACCGATCCTGCCTATTACGGACAAATCGTGGTGCAAACCTTCCCCTTGATCGGAAATTATGGGATTATCGTATCCGAATTAGAAGGTCAAAATGTCCATCCTTCGGCTTATGTCGTTCGTGAGTACTGCGAAGCACCTTCGAACTTCCGCACGGAAGAAACACTCGACGCATATATGAAAAAAGAAGGCATCGTAGGGATCTACGGTGTGGACACCCGTGAGTTGACGAGAATCTTACGCGACAACGGTGTAATGAACGCAAGGATTTCTTCCAAGCCTGCAAATGCCGAATCGCTTTCGTCTTATCGCATTCAAGACGCGGTTGCGGCTGTGGGCATCTGCGAAATTAAAGTTTACAACGAAACGGCGGAAAAGTCGCTTGCCTTTATTGACTATGGAGCAAAGGAAAGTGCGGTAGAATTCTGGTCGGGTTACGGCTATAAGGTTTACCGTTTGCCCGCTTGTTTGCAAGCACATGACATTCTCGGCTTGGACGTCGATGGTATCATCCTTTCCGACGGCCCTGGCGATCCTGCGGAAAATACCGATTTGATTGCAGTTATCAAGGAACTAATCGGCAAGAAACCGATTTTTGCGTCTGGTCTTGGTATGCAAATGCTGGCGATCGCTTTTGGCGCGGCAACGACGAAGATGAAACACGGTCACCGCGGCGGCAATCAGCCTGTTAAATACTTGGGAACCGGTCGCGTTTACGTTTCTTCCCAAAACCACGGCTATGAAGTGGTGGCAAGCACCGTGCAAAACGGCGAAGTGAACTTTGTCAACGTTAACGACGGCGGTGTGGAAGGGATTGTTTACGAACGCGAAAATGCGGTTTCGGTGCAATTTGCGCCAGAATCCTGCTCGGCTGCGTTGGAACCCAACTTCCTTGTGGAAGGCTTTCTTGCAAAACTTACGGGGGTGAAGTAATATGCCTAAGAGAAGTGATATTAAAAAAGTTTTGGTAATCGGCTCTGGTCCTATCGTTATCGGACAGGCTGCGGAATTTGACTATGCAGGCGCGCAGGCTTGCCGCGTGTTAAAAAGTGAAGGTATCAACGTTGTACTTTGCAACTCCAACCCTGCAACGATCATGACGGACAAGGCTCTTGCGGATGAAATCTATTTAGAACCCTTGACGGAAGAAAGTTTGAAGCGTATCATTATCAAGGAAAAACCTGATAGTTTGTTGGCATCGCTTGGCGGTCAAACTGGCTTAACGATGGGTTGCAAACTTGCAAAATCAGGTTTCCTTGCGGAACACGGCGTAAAACTCATCGGTACGAAATTGGATGCAATCGACCGCTCGGAAGATAGAGAACTCTTCAAGGCGACGATGGAAAAAATCAACCAACCTTGCGTGCCTTCGGATATTGCTTATACGGTAGAAGAATGTGTGGCGATTGCGAACCGCTTAGGCTATCCCGTTATTATTCGTCCTGCATATACGCTTGGGGGGGCAGGCGGCGGTGTGGCATATAGCGAAGAAGAATTGCGCTTGATCTCCCACAATGGCTTGATGCTTTCACCCATTACCCAAGTATTGATTGAAAAATATATCGCGGGCTGGAAAGAAGTAGAGTTCGAAGTATTACGCGATAGCGCAGGCAACGTTTTAACGGTATGTTCGATGGAAAACGTTGACCCCGTTGGTATCCATACGGGCGACTCAATCGTCGTAGCGCCTGCGGTGACGCTTTCCTGCAAGGAATACAATATGCTGCGTAGTTCCGCTCTTGCGATTATTACCGAACTCGGTATCGAAGGTGGTTGCAACGTGCAGTTTGCGCTCAACCCTGATTCCTTTGAATATTCCGTAATCGAAGTAAATCCCCGCGTAAGCCGCTCTTCGGCTCTTGCGTCTAAGGCTACGGGTTTCCCGATCGCAAAAGTGACGTCCAAGATTGCGCTTGGCTATACACTTGACGAAATCCGCAACGACGTTACGGGGTCTTCCTTTGCTTGTGTTGAACCGACGATCGACTACTTGGTTGTAAAGATGCCCAAATGGCCGTTTGATAAATTCTTATATGCAAAACGCCAACTTGGTACAAGAATGAAGGCGACGGGCGAAGTTATGTCCATCGGTACTTCGTTTGAAATGGCGATTATGAAAGCGGTGCGCGGTGCTGAAATCTCTACCAGCACCATGAACTACAAGAAGTTTAAGTCCTGGTCGAAAGAAGAATTGCTTGTGCAACTCCACGAAATGACGGACGAACGCATCTTCGCGGTGTATGCGGCTTTGAAAAAGGGTGTGACCGTTGACGAAGTGTTCAACATCACCAAGATTGACAGATGGTTCTTAAACAAGTTTAAGAACTTGATCGCTTACGAAAACTTGCTGGAAAGCGGCGTAGAACTCACAGAAGAAGTTTATGAAGAAGGTAAGCGACTTGGCTATTTGGACAAGGATATTGAAGGATTTAGCGGGCAAAAAGTGCCTGCACACAAACCTGCCGTTTACAAGATGGTAGATACTTGTGCTGCGGAAATCCCCGCACAAACGCCTTATTTCTATTCTACGTTTGATGAATTTGCACACGACGAAGCAAAACCTTTCGTGGATAGAAGCGAAAAGAAACGTATTGTCGTTATCGGCTCTGGTCCTATCCGTATCGGGCAGGGGATTGAGTTCGACTATTCATCCGTACATTGTGTTTGGACGTTGAAAGAACTCGGCTACGAAGTTGTAATCATCAACAACAACCCTGAAACGGTTTCCACCGACTTTGACACGGCGGATAGATTGTACTTTGAACCGCTTACGCCCGAAGACGTACAACACGTTTTGGACGTTGAAAAGCCTTATGGCGTAATTATTACGTTCGGTGGTCAAACGGCGATTAACCTTTGTTCTTATTTTGATACGCATGGAATCCGCATCTTGGGTACGAGTGCGGACAGCGTTGACAGAGCGGAAGACAGAGAACGTTTTGAAGCGTTGCTTGAAAAGTATTCCATTCCCCGTCCAAAGGCAATTACCGTTATGACGAAAGCGGACGCTTTGTCGGGAGCGGACAAGTTGGAATACCCCGTATTGCTCCGTCCTTCCTACGTAATCGGCGGTCAAAATATGACGATTGCATTCACGGAAGAAG
>JAZOLF010000161.1:0-10032 GCA_045652785.1 Candidatus Scatosoma sp.
GGGGACGACATTGATGAAAAGACGTTGGAACGGCGTATTGGCGTTCCTGTTGTAGAAATTTCCGCTTTGAAAGCGACGAACGTGGACGTATTGATGGATCGCGCGTTGGCGGCGGTGAAAAGCCCCCGCAAAGGGGAGAGTGTAATCGAACATTACTCCCTGTGGCACGTGGTACAAAACGCGAAGATTGCGCTCGAACTCAAAGGGGTGTCTTCTCCTGTTTTTCACGCAGTCAAACTGGTGGAAAAAGACGAAATCGAAGTGGAAAATCACCCTGCCGAAGCAAAGGCGGTGGATGAGTTTTTGCGCCTGCACGATAACGCAGGGGTGGATGCAGAAGCGGAAATTGCGGATGCCCGCTATAAGTACATAGAAACCAACTTTTCAACTACGTTGAAACGTTCTCCGAAATACAACAAAAACGAGATGAGCCGCTCGGACAAAGTTGACCGTATTATGACCAACAAATGGTTGGGTATCCCCATCTTTTTGGTGATTTTGTTTGCGGTATTCCACATGACCTTTGCGGAAGACTTCCTGTTTCTGGGTTCGCTCATTCCCGCGTTTGGGGAATGGTGCGGTCAGGCGGGCGGCAGCGTTTGGAAAGGGGTATTTTTCTCGAATGGGTTGAACTCGCCGGGGATTATGTTGTTTAATTTGATTACGCTTGGAACGGGTACGCTGGGTGATTTGGTCACCGCTGGCTTGGAAAGTGCGAATGCGTCCCCCTGGGCGGTCGGCTTGGTGGTAGAAGGCGTGCTGGGTGGTGTGTTCGGCGTGCTGAGTTTTCTGCCCCAAATTTTGGTGCTGTTCCTGCTCTTCTCCATTTTGGAAGACAGCGGGTATATGGCGCGTGTGGCATTCATTTTGGATAGAATTTTCCGTCGTTTCGGGGTTTCGGGCAGGGCGTTTATGCCGATGGTAATGGGCTTTGGCTGTTCTGTGCCCGCGATGATCAATACGCGGACGCTCGCCGACGAGAACGAACGGACGGCAACGGTGCGTGTAATTCCGTTCTTTACCTGCGGGGCAAAGTTGCCCATACTCACCGCGATTGCGGGCGGGCTGGTGACAGCATTCGGGTTTAGCAATGCTGACCTTATCACCTACGGAATGTACGTAATCGGGGTGGTGGTGGCGTTTATTACGCTTATCTTGATGCGCTCGACGACCATGCAAGGCGAAACCCCTACGTTTATTATGGAATTGCCCACCTATCATATGCCTGGTTTTAAGAACTTGATGCTCCATTTGTGGGATAAGATGAAACACTTTATCGAAAAGGCGTTCACCGTAATTTTGGCATCGACGGTGGTGATTTGGTTCTTGTCGAATTTCGGTTGGGCGTTTTGGAAGGGGCTTGTTCCGATGAATCAGTCGATTTTGGCAAGCATCGGTTCGATTGTGCAATATCTCTTTACGCCGCTTGGCTTTGGCGCGCAACTCGGCGAGTTTGGCTGGGTGTTCGCGGTGGCGGCGGTCACGGGTTTGATTGCAAAAGAAAACGTCGTTGGTACGTTCTATACCCTGGCGGCGTGCCTGCTTACCATTATGTCTTCGGGGGCGTTCGTTGCGGACTTAAATGCTATGCATTTAAACCCGACGGTGGTTGCCGATTTGATGGCGTATCTTGGGAACGTGGATGCGGAACTTATCGGCGTGTATGCCGAAGGTGAGTTGGAAGTGCTGGCGATGATTGCGGCAACGGGAATCACCCCTGCGGGATTGCTTTCCTTTATCGTCTTCAATATGACCACCATTCCTTGCTTTGCGGCGGTTGCGACGGCGAAAGCGGAACTTACCAAAGGCAAGTTCCTTTGGACGCTGCTCTTTTGGGTGGCGACGTCCTTTGTGGCGAGTGCTGCCATCTACACGATTGTAGCGTTTTGGTGGACGGTATTCCTGTGGGCGGCGGTTGCGGCTGCGGCAACCGTAGGTATCGTGCTTTGGAATAAGCGCAAAAAGGCGGTGAGCAACTATGCAGCCGATTGATATTGTGATCTTGGTTGCGGCGGTTTTGGCGGTAGGCGGCGCGGTTGCGCTGTCTGTCGTTCGTAAAAAGCAGGGGAAAAGCGGGTGCTGTGATTGTTCTTCCTGTGCCGACTGTGCAAATTGCCCCAGCCGAAAATTAACCGAAAAGAAAGACTAAAACGGAAAAGGCGAATGTTTCTTACATTCGTCCTTTTTTATTCAAAAACTTTTGGATAAATTCTCAAAAAGGGTATTGACATTATGCAAAAAATAGATTATAATACCCTTAACAATTCCAAAAGGGAATAAAAAATTTACAATAGGATGGTGTAGGTATGAAAAAGTTCTTGGCTAAATTGTGTACGGGTTTATTGGCTCTTGTGTGCTTGCTGTCCATCAGCGCTTGCGCGCCCAAATTGAACATTGACAAAGCAGAAGAAAACCTGAAAGATGCAGGTTATACGGTTATGGTAGCGGATAGCGATGCGGAATTGAAGACGGTTGTTTCCTATCTTGGGCTGCCTACGAACGCGTCTATCTCCATCGAAGAAGCGTTGATTGCAACAGAAGATGAAGACTATCTGTATATGATGAAGGTTGAAAAATCCAGCCTTGCAAAAGTGTACTACAATATGATTAAAGCATCTTTCGACGCTGAAATCGAAGAAATGAAGAACGAAATCAAGTTGTATGAAAAGTTCTTGAAACTTTATGATGACGAACTTACCAGCACGGAAATCGACTATATCGAAGATGCAATTAAGGAAATGAAAGAAGAACTGAAAGAAACAAAAGAAATCAAAATCGGCAGAAGTGGCAAGTGGCTTTGGGTCGGCAACAAAGACGGTGTTAAAGATAGCAAATAATCTTTTGTGAAAATGAGAACGGGCGAGCAATCGCCCGTTTTTTTTGCGCATACTATCCTTATAAATAAGGGGGCAGGTATGCGTGGAACGAGAAAAAGAAAGCAAAAGAGTGGGCTTGTAAAAGGCGCAGCAACGATTGCCATAGGGGGATTGATTGCGAAACTCATCGGGGCGGCGTACCGAATACCGCTCACCAACCTAATCGGCGGTGAAGGGATAGGCTTGTATCAGTTAGTCTATCCCTTTTACTGTTTGCTCTTGACTGTTTCTGCGACGGGAATACCGTCGTCAATCGCCACTTTAACGGCGAAAAGGCGGGCGGCGGGGGAAGACGTTGGCGGGCTTATAAAGACGTGTAAACGGCTGTTTTTGGGGTTTGGTTTGGTGGCTACCGTTTTAATGTTTTCTGTCGCGCCGTTTTTGGCAAAGGCGCAGGGAGAACCCAGGCTTTTTTGGGGGTACGTAGCGTTGGCACCGTCCGTCTTTTTGGTGTCGGGAATCGCGGTGTATCGGGGATATTTTCAAGGTTTAAACCAAATGTTTCCTACTGCTTGTTCGGAAGTTGTAGAGCAAGTTATCAAGGTCACCGTTGGGCTGGCGGTGGCGTGGTGGTACCGTGCGGACGTCTATCGGGCGGTTGTGGCGCTTTTGTTTGCGGTCACGCTGTCCGAAATAGTGGCGTTGATTTTCCTTAAAATTCGCTTTCGACGCGTACCTGCCCCCGATAAAATGTTAAAAACAGGGGCAAAAGTGGGGATAAAAGGGGTGTTAAAACTCACCGTGCCTGTCACTTTGTCTGCTTGTTTGATCCCGCTTTTTGGGTTGGTGGACAGCGTGCTGATCGTCCGTTTGCTGGGCGTATATACCGATCGGGCGGTGGCGTTATACGGGTTGTTTGCGGGTGGCGCGGTGACGGTGATCAACCTGCCTGTATCCGTGTGCTACGGGATTGCGGCGGCGAGTGTGCCTGCTCTTTCTGCAGCAAGGCAAAAAGGGGAAAGCGGGCGTAAAAAGTTGCTATATTCCTTGTTGCTGACGGTGGGAATTTCCACCGTCGCGGCGGTTGGGTTGTATGCCTTCTCGGGACGAGCCGTGGATATACTTTTTCGCGCGTTATCGCAGGAAGATAAGTTGGTTTTGACGGGGCTTATCCAACTTTTTAGCGCAAGCGCGATTACGCTTTCCTGCACACAAACGCTTGCCGCCTGTCTAACGGCGCTGGAAAAGCCAAACAGAGCGGCGCTCTCTATGTTGATTGCGATGCTGGTAAAAACGGCGTTAAACGTCGTCCTGATACAAGATCCATCCCGTTCGATTTATGGGGCGGCACTTGCCGCCAACGTCGGATACGGGGTTTCATTCGGGCTCAATTTGTGGTTTGCACTTCGCGCGACGAAAAACGGAAAAAGTGCGCGCGAGGGGACTTCCCGCAAGTTGGCGTAAATCCTTGCATTTTTTATTTTATTGTGATAAAATAAAGGGGAACGAAAGCGAAGGAGTAAAAAGAGATGATTACGGTTGTTGGTTTGGGCGTAAACGCAGGGGATTTGACAAAGCAGGGCGAAGACGCTATTTTGGCAGCGGCACAGGCGGGAAAACCGATTGTTTGCCGTACCGCAAAAGCAAAATCTTACGAAAATTTGTCGGCGTTGGGTGTACCCCATACTTCGCTCGATTACGTGTACGAAAACAGCCGTAATTTCAACACGCTCAATAAAAAGTTGGCGGCGGCGGTGCAGGCGCTTGGCGATGGTACGGTGTACTGCGTTGATGGCGCGGCGAGCGAAGACAACTCGGTGAAACTGCTTGCAAAAAAGCGGGGCGGATTGAAGATCATCGGCGGCGTTTCGAAGATTTCTGATTTTGCAACGAGAGCATCTTTTTTTGGTTGTTCCTATACGGCGGTTTCGGCGTACGAACTTGCCGATCGCGCGAAGACGGGTGGCTTGAAAGCCCCCTTGATTATCTACGATATGGACGATCGGTTTTGGGCGTCGGATATCAAACTTTTACTGATGGATTTGTTCGGGGAAGATACCGTCGTTCAATACCTGTATGGTACTAAATGCAAAAAAGTGCCTTTGTATGCTTTGGATCGGCAACGGGTTTACGATTATTCCTGCGCGGTTGCTATCGACGAAAAAGACCTACTCAAAAAAGATCGGTTTGCGTTGGAAGACTTGTATGAAATCGTATGTAGGCTGCGCGCCCCTGGCGGTTGTCCTTGGGATCGTGCGCAGACCCCTGAAAGCATCAAAATGAACGTCGTGGAAGAAGCCTATGAACTTGTGGATGCGGTCGATCAAGACGACGATTATAAGATTTTGGAAGAAACGGGCGATATCTTCTTACAGGCGATTTTCTTTGCCGTAATGAAAGCGGAATGCGGAGCGTTCACGCTCACGGACGCGATTTCGGGGATTTGTGAAAAACTTATCTCGCGCCATACCCACATTTTCGGGCAGGATAAGGCGACGGATGCGGAAGGTGCGCTGTCCGTTTGGGAAAAGAATAAGAAAAAGGAAAAGCACCACGAAACGTTTGCGGATGCGGTGAACGACGTTCCCCACGCGTTCCCTGCGGCGATGCGTGCGCAAAAAGTGGGTAAACGAGCGGGGAAAGCGGGCTTGGATTTTGCGTCCGTCGAACAGGCGGCAGACTGTTTGCGCGCGGAAATTGAAGAATTTTTGGCGGCGAAGCAAACGGGCAACTCTGCGGAAATCGAAAAGGAGTTAGGGGACGTTTTGTTCTCGGCGATCAACGTAGGAAGAATGGCAGGGGTGGATTGCGAAAAGGCGCTGAAAGAAAGTACGGAAACTTTTGCAAAACGGTTCACTTTGGCGGAAAAATTAGCAAACGACGGGGGCAGGGACGTGACGAAACTGTCTGCGGAAGAATGGGACGGCTATTATCGCAAGGCAAAAGAAATACTCAAAGGCGGGAAAAATGTTTAATAAACCGATCAAAATCGGGGCGTATGAAACCCGAAATAACGTATTTTTTGCCCCCCTTGCAGGGTACACAAACTACCCGTTTCGCTTGCTTTGTGCGGGCTATGGCGCGGGGCTTTGCTTTACCGAAATGGTGAGCGCGAAAGGCTTAAAATACGGTAGTGAAAACACAAAAGAACTCCTATATACGACCCACAAGGAAGGCTTGACGGCGGTGCAAATTTTTGGCAGCGACCCCGATATTATGCGGGCGGCGTGCGAAAGCGAAGACCTTGCCGCGTTTCCGATTGTGGATATCAATATGGGCTGTCCTGTACCCAAAATCTACAAAAACGGGGAAGGGAGCGCCTTGCTCGAAAACCCGAAACTTGCGGAAAAAATCGTTTCGGAGTGTGTAAAAAGCAAAAAAACGGTTACGGTGAAGTTCCGTATCGGTATTGATGCGGAGCATATTGTCACGGAAGAGTTCGCAAAGCGAATGGCGGGCGCGGGCGCAAGCCTGTTAACCGTTCATGGCAGGACGAAAGATAAGATTTACGCAGGGGAAGCGAACACAGCGGAGATCGCCAAAGCGGTATGCGCGGTGGACGTTCCCGTGATTGCAAATGGCGGCGTATTTAGCGTTGCGGAAGGTGAAAAATTGATGCAAGACACAGGCGCGGCGGGTATCATGGTGGCGCGCGCGGCGCTTTTTGATCCCCAAATCTTTGCCGATTTTGCGGGCAAAGATCGGGAAAGTAAACGCATTATGTTTGAAAAGCAAATGCAAGAAACGCGGGCGCTTTTTGATGAGCGGTTCACGACCGTTTTCATGCGTAAAATGGCGGCGTTTTACGTCAAGGGGGAACGGGGAGCAGCGGCGTTTAAAGAGCGCTTATTTGCGGCACAGACCCCCGACGAAACGCTGGAAATTATCCGACAAATTTGGGGCTAAAAAATACAAAAAGGGCAGGTGAACGGACACCTGCCTGTTTTTTTTGTAAAAATCATGCCTTTTTCCTTTTTGCAAAGGAAAAGGGCGGAATTTTTTGTGTTCAAACGCTTTTCTTTTTCAAAAAAATATGTTATAATGTTGGAGAAAGAAAATAGCGTTTTCCTTTTTTTAAATAAAAAAGGAAGTGCGAAAAGGATAGGAGCAGAAAAAATGTCGGAAATCAAGGAAACAATGGAAGGCGTTGAAGAAGGGAAAGAAGTGGTGGAAACGGTAGAAGAAACTACGGTAGAAACCGAAGAAACGCCCGTGGAAAGAGAGCGCGTAGAAGGGGAATACGGCGCGGAACAAATTCAAGTTTTGGACGGGCTTGAACACATTCGTAAACGTCCAGGGATGTATATTTCTTCCACCGATTCGAAGGGGTTGCACCACTTGGTACACGAAGTTGTGGACAACAGTATTGACGAAGCGTTGGCGGGCTACTGTACGCACATCGAAGTTATCTTAAACCAAGATGGCAGTTGTACGGTGCAAGACAACGGCCGTGGTATTCCTACGGGTATCCACCCGAAGGAAGGCATCTCCACGTTGGAAGTTGTTTTCACGAAAGTAAACGCAGGCGGTAAGTTCGGCGGCGACTCTGGTTATAAGGTATCGTCGGGTTTGCACGGCGTCGGCGTAAAGGCGGTAAACGCCCTTTCCGAATGGCTGCAAGCGGAAGTACACCAAAACGGGCAAATCTATAAGCAGGTTTACCATCGCGGGGTACCCGAAAAGAGCGTGGAAGTGGTAGGTGAGTCGGAAACGACGGGTACGAAAGTCACCTTCCTGCCTGATGCGGAAATCTTCGAAACCACGCTGTTTGAATACGACAAATTGAAGGGCAGATTGCGCGAACTTGCGTACCTGAACAAGGGCTTGCGCATTACGCTTGAAGATACGCGCGAAGGCCAAGAAAAGAAGGACTCCTTCTGCTATATCGGCGGTATCCGTTCGTTTGTAGAAGAACTCAATAAAAACCGCGAAGAAGTGCTCTTCCCCCAAGTGCTCTACTTCGAAGAAAAGCAAGATGACACCGTTTGTGAAGTGGCGTTGCAATACAACGATAGTTATAGCGAAGTTATTTACAGTTATGCAAACAACGTCAACACGATCGATGGCGGTACGCACGTAGAAGGTTTGAAACTTGCGCTGACGAAAGTAATCAACAACGTCGGCAGAAAGTTGAACATTTTGAAAGAAAACGACAAACTTTCGGGCGAAGACGTCCGCGAAGGGATCACGGCGGTTGTATCGGTAAAACTTGTGAACGCGCAATTCGAATCGCAAACGAAAGATAAACTCAACAACAGTTTCATTCGTCAATTCGTAAACGAATGCGTATCCGAAAAACTGGCTACTTTCTTGGAAGAAAATCCTTCTTCCGCAAAAGAGTTGGTTCTCCGCTGTATCACGGCGCAAAAGGCGCGTGACGCTGCAAGAAACGCAAGAGAACTCACCAGAAGAAAGGGCGTGCTTGGCTCTTCGACTTTGCCTGGTAAGTTGGCGGATTGCTCGGACAAGCGTAGCGAACTTTGTGAAATCTATATCGTCGAAGGTGACTCCGCAGGCGGTACGGCAAAGACGGGGCGCGATAGACGTTTCCAAGCCATTCTCCCCTTGCGTGGTAAGATCTTGAACGTAGAAAAAGTGCGCTTGAACCGCGTGCTCGAAAATGAAGAAATCAAAAATATGATTACCGCATTCGGATGCGGCATTTTGGAAGACTTTGATGAAAGCAAACTCCGCTACGATCGTATCATTTCCATGACCGATGCCGACGTTGACGGTGCGCACATTCGTATCTTGCTTTACACCTTCTTGTTCCGCTATATGCGCCCGCTCATTGAACACGGGCACGTGTACGCGGCGAAACCGCCCCTTTACAAGGCGACCAGTAAGAACGGTAAGCAAGTAGATTATTTGTACTCCGAAGAAGAAAAACTTGCCTATGAAGCGGCGGCAACCACAAAGGTTGAATACCAACGCTATAAAGGGCTTGGCGAAATGAACGCAGAACAACTTTGGGAAACGACCATGAACCCTGAAACCAGAACGCTCGTTCGCGTGACTATGCAAGACGCAGCAGAAGCGGATCAAATGTTCACAATGCTTATGGGCGAAAACCCTGTACTCAGAAGAAAGTTTATTGAAGAAAATGCATCTCTCGTAACCGACTTAGACGTCTAAACGGCGTATATGCGTCGCAATACGGCGTTGCGGTTCGGTCGCATACGTTCGGTATGCTCCCTTACCGCGTCTGGTCTTGCTCGCATCTCCACCGTTTCAAAAAGCGGTCGGGAGTGTTGCAACTTGGCGTTGCGGTTCGGTCGCATACGTTCGGTATGCTCCCTTACCACGTCTGGTCTTGCTCGCATCTCCAACGTTTCAAAAAAGCGGTCGGGAGTGTTGCAACTCGGCGTTGCGGTTCGGTCACATACGTTCGGTATGCTCTCTTACCGCGTCTGGCTTGCTTGCATCTCCACCGTTTATGGTTGTACTCGAACACACAAAAAAGGATAATTTGATAAGGATATAGAATAAAATGGCAAAGAAAGAAACCAGCCCGGAATTAACCGAAGAATTTAAACAAAAACTGGCGATGACAAAAATGCTGGACATGGAAGTGGACGAAGAATTAAAGCGTTCCTTCCTTGCCTATGCAATGGCTGTAAACAAATCGCGTGCGATTCCCGACGTTCGTGACGGTTTGAAACCCGTTCATAGAAGAATTTTGTACGCAATGCACGAAATGGGCTTGTACAACGACAAGGCGTATAAAAAGTGCGCCCGTCCCGTCGGTGACTGTATGGGTAAATACCCCCCTCACGGCGATAGTTCGGTGTACGACGCACTTGTGCGTTTGGCGCAAGACTTCACCATCAATGCTCCGCTCGTAGATGGGCAGGGGAACTTTGGTTCGGTGGACGGCGACGGCGCGGCTGCTATGCGTTATACGGAAGCAAAGCTTTCCAAGATTGCGGCGGAAATGCTCAGAGATCTTGATAAGGAAACGGTGGACTTCCTGCCCAACTTCGACGGCAGTGAAGAAGAACCGACCGTCCTTCCTGCAAGATATCCCAACCTTTTGGTAAACGGTGCGGATGGTATCGCCGTAGGTATGGCAACGAATATCCCTCCCCATAACCTTGCCGAAGTTATCGACGGCAGGATTGCCATGATTGATTATCCCGGTATCACGGTGGAGGAATTGATGGGAGTCATTCCTGCACCCGATTTCCCAACGGGCGGCATTATCATGGTCAGAAGC
>JAZOLF010000162.1:0-22423 GCA_045652785.1 Candidatus Scatosoma sp.
GTTAGTATGCTCTTTTCTTTAAATATAGCGTTAAAATCTCCCCCTTCGGCAAAAGATTGCGCCAGAGGAACGGGAATAGCCACCAAACACGCCATGCGAGCCATTCCTTTTATAAGTTCGCTCGTCTTCCCGTCGGGCAAAATTGCGAGTAATATCGATGCAAAAAGCACCGTACCGATTACACTTAAAAGATATCCGCTCATAAAAACATCTCCGATGCACTCACCAACAAAAGAATGGCAACGAAATACAAAAACGCCGTAAAGAGCAGCCCCGCCGTGCAATAGTTCAAGTTTTGTGCTGTTTCGTCCAAAAAGGATGAGATTTTACTATCCCCGAACGGTTGTGTAACGGCGGACGTAAGGCGTAGCAACAAATTGACAGATATGAGTAGCAATATCGGTTCAAACAGCACGCCAACCAACAAGAACAGACTAAAATTGCCCAACGCGTTTTTGATTAAAATGCTCCCTGCTACCGCCAAATCAAACCCGCCCGATAACAACCCTCCGACGATGGGAACACCTGTACCGATTGCATATTTTGCCGTACGCCGCAATATACCGTCGTACGTCGCAGCCGTTATCCCCTGCACCGTGAAAAACAGTCCAAACACCGAAACGCCAACGCCCATAATCCATTTGTTGATACTTTTGAAAAAGGCGGCAAATTTGTCCGTTTTTAACTCACCAAACACTTTTCCTGCCATTGAAAAGACGATAATTACCACGGTCAGCGGAAAAACAACGTTGGATATGATTGTCACCAACCCGTTGGACAGAAAGACGACGGCGGGACGAAAAATAGAAACGCTAACGCTCCCACCGCTTGCCGCCATCAAGGTCAACATCAGCGGAAAAACCACTTCCATCTGCGTTTTGAGTTGGACAACGGTATCTCGTGCAGTAAAAATGCACTCCGCAAGAACCCCAAATAATGGAATAAGCGCACCCAGGTATGCAACGAAAAAGATAATTTTTGCTGTACTTTGGCCTAAAAAACGGCTTTGCAAGGTATTAATTAGTGCGCAAAGCATTGCAATAGCGGCGATCGACGCAAAGGATGGGAGCATACGTTTTACGCCGCCCAAAAAGACGTCCGACATCTCTTTTAGGAACGTTTCCTGCGAAAACCCGCCACCGTTTATATACTCCAACAATCGCTCTTTGGCAGAGATATTCCCCCCGCTGATACTTTGTAGGTATTCTTCCAACTCGCCCAAATCCAGTTGCTCCAACTGCTCTAAAATGTTCTCGTTGAGTTTTCCTTGCGCATCATCTTCCGCTCTCGCGGTAACGACGAACGACGGAATGAAAAAAAACAGGAAAATCAGGAATAGAAAATGGCGAAACTTTATCCTTTTTGATAGACTACGACGAATCATAACAATGAAAGAAATTGCTTAAACACCGTCAGCAGACCATTGATAATTGGCAATGAAAGCATTATTACCGTCAACTTCCCACCAAGCACAACCTTGTCTGCCACAGACTGCGCGTTGAAATCCTGTAAAATTCCTGCGCTAAATTCCGTTAAATATCCAACGCCGACCACTTTTAAAAGAATGCGGATAACGCCGTCCTGCAAACCTGTCAACGCAGCGATTTCCGTCAATACGGACAGCGATCCCCTTAACGCATCAAAAATGAATAAAAGAATAATTATAACGCCCGTGACCGTGACAGCAAGCGACATTTCAGGCTTTGATGATTTTAAGATTGTACCCGTAATAGCCGTCAAAAAAGCCGCGCCGATAATTTTAACCATATCCACCATACAACACCTACACAAGCCCAAAAGTTGTACCGATGCTCTTAAATAAATCTCCTATCATTCCGACGGCAATCCCTAAAACAATGATCACCCCTGCAATGCTTACCCACATCGCAATATCGTCCCGATCGGACTTTTTTAATATTTGGCAAATCACGCTAACGATGAGCCCCAGCGCCGCCATTTTAAATAAAATTGAAACGTCCATATCAAACCACTATTATCAGCACAGCCAGCCCCGCTAAAAAGCCAAGTTTTGTATATAAATCTGTGCGACTTTTACACTCTTCTTCCCCTTTTGTTTTCAAGGATTGTAGCCGATTTCCCGCCTGCAAAAAATATGCTTTTTGTGATTGACTGTCTGCACGGCCGATTGCCGCAACGTACTCTTGCACAAATTGCTTTTCATCCCCCAAAAGAAAGGTATATTCCCCTAAATCTATATCCAGGCTCTTTCGCCGCGCGCGATGCTCTAAGAGATCTTTTAATAGCATACCAAACAATCGGTTGGTCATATATCTGCGACAAAAATCTTCCAGCGGCCGCTTTGCATAGGAGATCTCTTCAAGCAACCGAACGTTGAATGCATACATATCGGCAAAAAAGATTTTTCGAAGTTTGTACTTCATTGCGAACATTCGTCCGCAGTAGGTCGAAAATATTACAACAGCAATTCCAACCGCGAATTTAATCATGCCTTCAACCCCGCTTTTTGAATAATTTTTCATTTATTCACTTTTATCATTCGTATAGATATGCTTTACTTTTCCGATAATTTTCTTGTCTAAGACTACAATTTTCGCAAAACTTTTCCGCAGTTCCATTGGTACTTGCTCGATCCTTTCCGCATGAAAAGATGCTACGACGTTCACCCCGCTATTCTTTGCACGATAAACGGACGGCAAATCCGTGCTTGTCAACTCATCTGTAATAATGATATCAGGCCGCATAACACGCACGCCCATTTCCAGCGCGAGTTGCTTGTCCGCAAAGGAAAATACATCCGTCCTTTGCCCAACATTTCCGCAGGCAATTTCACCGCGTTCGTCACAGATTAAAAGATTGTAACACCCTTTATCGCTCAGCAATCGCCCTAAATCACGTAAAATCGTCGTTTTTCCTTGTCCTGGCGGCGCAACCAACAAAAGGTCCACCAGCCCTTGCTCAAAACAGCAATCATAAATTGCCTGCGCCGAGCCGATAATTTCGTGCGGCACTCGAATGCAAAGTGACGTATAATCCCGCACCGTTAACGTTTTCCCACCGTCGTAAACCATTCGCCCTGCGATGCCGATCCGCTCCCCTGTTTCCGCCGTAATAAAGCCTTGTTTTAACTGCTCTTCATTCGAATACACGGAATATTTGCTCGCCGCCATCACAGTTTCTTCTAAATCAAATGCCGTCGCGGGTATTGCGTCGCATTCACGCTCCGTCAAGCCATACGGAGCAAGGTACATATAACCGCTACCCTTTCGCAAGAGCGTTGGTTTCCCTACGCGCATACGAATTTCATATATTTCGTTTTGATTGACTTTGGCAAGCGCCGACAAGAAGTCGCTGGGTAAGAAATCTAACATTTGTTCTACTATATGCGTCCGCTTGTCCAAATAGAACAAAAAAACCGACGATTTCTCGTCGGCCTTTCAATGTTTTGTGATTACTTTGTAAGTTCGTAAAGGATTTTCGTCGATTGTTCGACAAAATCCCCTAATTCTTCGGGCGTTAATTTTTTGTAGGAAAGCATCGCCAAGTAATAAATTTGGTTTACAATAAGGGATTGTTTATCTTCGGGCAAGGTTAAAACGCTGCTAACCACAGGGTTTGTGACGTTTAATACGAGCGTAGCACCTTGCATTATGTCAAATCCTTCCATACCGTACGCAGCCTGCATTTCACCCATTCTGCGCATGAACTCATCAACGGTGATTACCGCAGGGATTTTCCCGCTCTTTAACTGTTCAACGCGTACCTGTACCCCCTTATTGACTAGTTTTTCCTTGAAAAGTTCTACGATCGCACTATGATCGTCCGCGCTAATTTCGCCGCCCTTCAAGGCGTTATCAATGTCCGCGTCAATGCGTACAAAACGCCATTTTTGCGCTTGTTTGTACTCTAAATACTGCAAGAAATGAGTATCAATCATCGTGTCCGCATAGATTGCATCTACACCCGCATCTTTGAACATTTGGATATATTGCGCCTGCTGCACGCCGTCGGAAACATAATAAATCGCCTGTTTTTCAGCCTTCTCACCATCGGCTTCGGATTGCTTGCAATAGTCTTTTAAAGGCTTATAAGCGCCTTGCAAGTCCTTAAAAATCAAGATATCTTCTACTTTTTCATAGAAATCTTCTTCACGGATACAACCAAACTTAACAAAGGTCGCAATATCTTCCCAGCATTGTTCGTAGCGTTCGCGTTCAGCACTAAAAAGTTCGGTTAACTTATCCGCAACCTTCTTTGTCACGTGCTTGGAGATCTTTTGAACTTGACGGTCATTTTGCAGGAAACTTCTCGAAACGTTCAAAGGAATGTCGGGGCAATCAATCACGCCGTTCAAGAGCATCAAAAACTCAGGGATTACTTCCTTAATATTATCCGCGATGAATACTTGATTGCAATAGAGTTTTACCTGCCCTTTTTCCAGTTGTACCAAGTCCTTTTTGATTTGCGGGAAGTACAAAATCCCCTTCAATCTAAACGGATATTCCATATTCAGGTGAATCCAAAAAAGCGGTTCTTTAAAATCGTTAAAAGTCCGCTTGTAGAACTCTTTATATTCTTCATCCGTACACTCGCTCGGGCGCTTTAAATACAAAGGCGCGGGATTGTTAAGCGGGGTTTCGTCGCTATTCAAATAGATATTGTACGGCATAAAGGAGCAATATTTCTTCAAAAGCGCTGCAATCGTATCCTTCTTTATGAATTCGTCTTCTCCTTCTGCGATATGCATAATGATTTTCGTACCGTGGCTCGCCTTATCCGTTTCCTTAATCGTATAAGTTTCTTCACCGTCCGACTCCCACGCAACCGCGGGCGCGTCCTTATAACTCTTCGTGATAATTTCTACGCGATCGGATACCATATACGCCGAATAAAAACCGAGCCCAAAGTGACCGATAATGCCATCACCACTCGCGTTTTCGTATTTATGCAGGAAGTCCTGCGCGCCGGAAAATGCGATATGCGTAATATATTTTTCTACTTCTTCGGCGGTCATACCAATCCCGTTGTCTTCCACCGTAAGCGTGCGAGCCGTTTCGTCAATGAATACGTGGATCGAAAAAGGTTCGTTCGTCGCCACCGTTTCGCCAAGATCAACCAACTTTTTGTATTTTGTGATTGCGTCAATACCATTTGCTACAATTTCACGCAGGAAAATATCCTTATCCGAATACAACCACTTTTTGATAATCGGCATCATATTTTCGCTTGCAATTTTGATTTTACCGTGTTTCGTTTCCATCGCTTCATTTCTCCAAAAAAAACTTATTACTTATTTGTAAACAAAAAAGACTGCTTTTAATCGTTTAAAAGCAGTCTTTCGTTATTTTCTTAAAACAATCAGGAGTTCTGGTTCAACAAGTCAGCAATCGAAACGCCGCTACCGCCATCTTCACGCCATTCGGTCATTTCATCAGCAGGCTTTTGCGCTCTGGGCTTTCTAACCTTTTCCTTTACTTCGCCATCAGCATTTTCAGCCTTAGGCGCTCTGGGCTTTCTTTCAGCCGTTTCGGGCTTCGGTTCAAGCGCCTTGATGGAAAGGGTCATCTTCTTTTCAGCGCAGTCAAGTTTCAAGATCTTAGCGTCGATTTCGTCGCCGATGTTGAGAGCCGTCGTTGCGTTTTCAAGATATTCGTGAGAGATTTGGGAAACGTGTACCAAACCGTCGATACCTTTTTCTACTTCAACGAATGCACCGAAAGGTACAATTCTTACAACCTTACTGTGGATAACGTCGCCTTCTGCATACTTTTCAGCAGCGAGTTCCCAGGGTTGAGGTTGAAGTTGCTTGTAGCCGATGGAAACTTTCTTAGCAGCAGCGTCAATCTTCAAAACTTTGAATTGATACTTCTTGCCGATTTCCAAAACGTCAGCAACCGACTTAACGCCCGACCAAGAAAGGTCAGAGATGTGCGCAAGGCAGTCAAAACCGTTTACGGATACGAATGCACCGAAACTGGTGATTCTTTCAACTTTACCTTCAACAACGTCGTCAACGTTGATGGATGCGAAGAAATCGGCTTCTTTTGCAGCCTTAGCCGCTTCTTTCGCAGCGCGTTCTTCTTCAAGGATAACGCGTTGGGACGCGATAATTTCTTTTCTTCTTTCGGTCTTGATTTCGATAAGTTTCAAGCGAAGTTTCTTACCTACGTACTTATCGAGTTCTTTTACGAAACCAGCGCGGATTTCGCGTGCAGGTACGAATACTGCATAAGAACCAAGATTGCCAGTCAAACCACCCTTGTTGAAACCAGTACATTCGATGCTGAATTCCTTGCCGTCTTTGATGTCAGCGAGCATCGCTTCTTCTTCCTTCAACTGCTTAATAGCCTTTTGGGAAAGTTTAACGGGGTTGATGGACAATACCATAAGTTCGATTTCTTCACCGATCTTATCGCTATAATCGTCTTTGCTGTAAACTTCACAGTCAACTTCTTCTTTGTCGAGTATGATTTCTTTCTTTGCAAGGGGAAGGAGTACAGCAATACCCGTATCGTCTGCCGACGAAATGGTTGCTTTTACAAGTTCACCCTTCTTAAACTTGGTTTGTTCTTCCAAGTTCTTAACGACTTCATCCATCATTGCTTTTGCTTCATTTTCCATGTTAAATAGAACCTCCTGAGTTTGCCAGTCCGGAGTGCTTGCCCCCGTGACTATACCTACCTTTTTTAATCTTTTGATTGTTTTATATTTTAGATCGGCAGCGTGCTCCAAACGGATCACCCGACCGCACTTCTCCGCACATATATCGTATAGTTTGTTTGTGTTGCTGCTGTTCAAACCACCTATTACGATCATGGCATCGCATTGCGCCGCCAACTCGCTTGCTTCATTTTGCCGTCTTATAGTAGTATAACAAATTGTTTTGAAAATATCAACTGTTTTAGGGCAGAAATTTGCAAGGTTTTTAATTATTTTTTCAAATTTTTCGTTAGAGAACGTAGTTTGCGACACAATTGCACAATTTCTTCCCGTTAATATCGAAAAATCTTCTTCGTCCGACGAGAATACGCAGGCTTCGCTGTTGCACCAACCTTTGAGCCCAACAACTTCGGGATGCGTTTTTTCGCCGATAATTACAATCGTTTTCCCTTGTGTGCTTTGCTCATCTACAATACGTTGCGTTTTTCGAACAAACTCGCAAGTACAATCAACCACTTTTATACTCTTTTCCGCACAATAATCATACACCCACTTTTGTACCCCGTGAGAACGTATGATAAGGGTTGCCCCCGCAGGAACTTCGTCCAAACTCTCTACGGTAATTATCCCCCTTTTTGTAATGCGATCCACCACTTCGGGGTTATGGATGATCTCGCCGTAAATATAGACATTCTGCGGGTCAATCGACATGGCGGTATCAACCGCCTTTCTTACCCCGCTGCAAAAGCCACCGCTTTTAGCAACCAAAATTTCCATTATTTTTCCTTTTTTTATCCGTAATTGATAGCTCAAAATCCGTGCGAAGTTGCTGCATCTTTTGCAGAATCTTCCCGTCCGCTTCTTGTAAAACTTCTTCCGTCAATTTAACGCCGTAATATTCATCGAGTTCAAACGGTTCACCGATCAAAACATAATTACGTTTAAATAATTTCGCTTTCTCATAAATAACGACAGGAACAACGGAAACCTTAGAACGAATAGCAAACAACGCACTACCCGATTTAAACGGCAGGAAAACCTGGTCCGTCTTATTGCGCTGCCCTTCGGGATAAATCGCAAGTTTTTCACCGTTTTTTAAGCATTTTAAGCCGTCCAAAATCGCACGAGCGTCATTACCGTCACGGCTAACGCAAATCGTCTTCACTTTCTTAACAAAAAAGCCAAGAATCGGCATTGTTTCCGATTCCTTTTTTGCGATAAAGTGTACCCCTTCTTTGGTGGTCGGTAAAACATACATAGGATCGATCATGCGATAATGATTCGACACATAAATACACGCACCATCAGCGACCTTTTTGTTCCCTACGTATTTGAATGGATAGAACAGCCGAACAATGGGTACGGCAATAATGCGCAAAAAGGACATCCACGCCGAAACGTGCTTGCCCTTTTTATTGGTCTTAAAAAGAATGGAAGGATTTGCCTTCTTTTTTTCAGATTTGCCTGCTTTTTCTGAAGTAGGGATTGCTTGTTTTTGTTCCATTACTACACCTAACCGTTAAATTCCTGCTTGAATGATACTCTTAATCGTTTTCAAAACCATCTCGATTGGCATATTCGAAGTATCAATGATTACTGCATCATCCGCTGCCTTCAAGGGCGCAGTTGCACGTTCGCTATCCTGCTTGTCGCGTTGGACAATTTCCGCGTGCAACTGATTAAAGTCCACTTTTTGACCACGCGCAAGCAACTCATCATAGCGGCGTTGTGCGCGAACTTTGCTATCTGCCGTAATAAAAAACTTATACTTTGCCTTTGGCAAAACAACCGTTCCGATATCTCTGCCATCCAAAACACAACTCATCTTGGACGCAATTTGTCTTTGCAATTCCACCATTTTACAGCGAACGGCAGGATGCGCCGAAACGTGCGACGCCGCCATCGAAACGGAGTTCTCACGGATTGCCAAAGACACATCTTCCCCGTCTAATATAGTACGCTGCGCGCCGTCAACGTATTCTACCGTGACGTTCAAATCATTTAAAAGCCCTTCTACCGCCGCTCTGTCTTGGGGGGAAACACCCATACGCAAAGCCTTCAAGCCGCAAGCACGGTACATTGCGCCCGTATCTAAGTACAAAATGTTATAATCTCTCGCCAAAGCCTTTGCAACCGTACTTTTACCGCTGCCAGCAGGCCCATCTAAAGCGATATTGATGATTTCCGAAATATCTTTTCTCAAAACCATTGCTCCCTTTTGATAAATATGGTGAACCGTAGAACTATTTTCTCGCTCAACAAAAACCATTACCCGAATACACAACGGCAACTGACCGATGATTTCAGGCTCAACGCAAGCAAATAAGGGCGCGTAATCATACCCGCATTCCCTTGCCGCTTTCGCAGGGTGATACGAATGTATATCCGCCGTCAGCGAAAAAGTAAAACCGCATATTTCTTCCCTTTTTAAGGAATTCTTTGCAAAGATTTCGTCTAAAAGCACACCTACAGCACTCTTAATTTCGCCTTTACAATCATTTGCGATCGTCGTCGCCCCGCGAATAATTTTCATAGAACCAACCCCATTTACGCAAAAATGCGCCGTTTGCTTGTAAAATTATACAATAAATCCAGCGTTCCGTCAAGTCTTTTGCTTGCAAAATCTTGTTAGTTGATCGTATTTCCTGCGGCATAGCCCGTTGAAAAGGCAATCTGCATATTAAAGCCGCCCGTGAAAGCGTCAACATCCAGTACTTCACCGCAAAACTTTAACCCTTGCACAAGTTTGCTTTCCATTGTCTTCGGATGGATCTCCGAAAGATTTACCCCGCCCGAAGTGACAATCGCCTCTTCGTACCCGCGTAAAGAACGAGCGGGTAAAGGAAATACTTTGAGCGCTTTAATAAGCGCCTGTCGTTCCGCTTTTGAAAGAATATTGACCGTTTTTGTTTCAGGAATCCCGCTTTCTTTTAAGACCGCAGGAATCAGTTTAGACGGCAATAATTCGCAAAGTGCACCCTTGATTTGCTTATTTTGGTACTTTTCAAAGTCTCTTAAAATACGCTTGTCCAACATTTGTTCATCAAGCGCCGGCTTCAAATCCAAGGTAATTAACACCGATGATAACTGCATACGGTTGATAAGCGATGAAAGAGTTAAAACCAGCGGTCCAGATATGCCAAAATGCGTGAAAAGCATCTCGCCCATCGCACTATAAATGATTTTATTGCCATTTTTCGCCGTCAAAGATACATTTTTCAAGGACAAACCCTGCAAGTTTTTAAAAAAATCACCGTGCAAATTGATCCCGCAAAGCGCCGCGCGCAGGTCAACGACGTTATGACCTACCGTTTTGGCAAAGGAATATCCGTCCCCCGTAGAGCCTGTCGTTGGATAGGACAGCCCACCCGTTGCTACAATCGCGTAATCACAGGGAAAGTAATGATTTTCCGTCTTAACGCCTACTATGCGTGGCATAATACCTATGTCAGGCGTACTACCTTGTTGTATGTCAGGCGTAATACTTATGTCAGGCATAGTATTCGTGCATATTTGCACCACTTTTTCGCCTAAAAATACACTTACGCCGCTGTTTTTGCAGGCTTTTTCAAGGGTCTTTGTCACATCGCTTGCATGATCAGACACAGGAAAGGCGCGATTTCCACGCTCAGTTTTAACCGCCATTCCGTTCTCTTCAAAAAACTCTATTACCTTTTGGGGTGGAAATGCGTACACTACACCGCGCAAAAATTTTTCACCGCGCACAACGTTAGACAGGAACTCATCCGCGGGAACGTCGTTTGTAAAGTTGCAACGACCTTTCCCTGTTATATAGATTTTCTTACCCAACTTCTCATTCTTCTCTAAAAGAACAACTTTGTGGCCATTTTTCGCCGCAGCATACGCCGCCATTAAACCAGCAGGTCCACCACCGATTACACATACTTTACTCATTTTATCGCCTTTTTTATGCTTGAACTTTCTCTCGTGCATAGAAAATAAATATAATGTTCCACAATAAAAGTTTCACGCGCCAAAATTATTTTTGTCTAAAAATGCAAAGATACGCAATCGAAGAACCGATTGCGTATTTTATGTTTTATGATCGTAAATTGAAATTATACGGGATACACTTCACCTTTTGCCAAATCTCTATCTACGCCATCTTTTTGCGCTGCGCGCCACTTGAAGAAGTTTTCAGCAACTTGTTCAA
Organism: Candidatus Scatosoma sp.; assembly: GCA_045652785.1. Lineage (GTDB taxonomy): Bacteria > Bacillota > Clostridia > Christensenellales > Borkfalkiaceae > Scatosoma. The sequence continues at coordinate 10,814 of JAZOLF010000162.1, forward strand.
AGACCGCATACGAGAGCACGTCTTCTTCTTTTTCGTAATAGCCAAGTGCCTTTACCTTCGCCTTAATTTCTTCGTATTCGGGTTGCAATAAGTCCGCGGGACGGCAAGTAATACGTTCCGCACCCTTCAATACTTTTTCAGCCACTTCTTCGTTCAAAGGCATCGGCAACGTACCGTATTTGCCCGCGAACAAATCTCTGGTTTCTTTTGTCACCATCTTATAGCGTTCGCCCATAACGATATTCATAACCGCTTGCGTACCAACGATTTGCGACGAAGGCGTAACCAAAGGCGGGTAACCGCAATCACGACGAACGTTCGGAACTTCCGCCAAACATTCCATCAATTTGTCGATTTTGCCTGCCTTTTCAAGTTGGTTAATCAAGTTAGAAAGCATACCGCCAGGAACCTGATACAAGAGCGTATTTACGTCAATTCCCTTCGACTTTTCGCTAAGAATCTTATCGTCTTTTAAACGCTTTTCAACGCCTTTAAAGTGTTTTACGATAGGCAAGAGTTTATTGATGTCAATACCCGTATCATACGGCGTGCCTTTGAGCGTTGCAACCAAAGGTTCGGTTGCGGGCTGGGAAGTACCATTCCCCAAGGGAGAAAGCGCCGTATCGACGATGTCGGCACCTGCCAAAATACACATCAAATAAACCATATCGCCCGTACCCGTTGTATTGTGGGTATGAACGTGGATTTTCGTTTCAGGCTTGAGTGCCGCGCGAAGTGCCTTTACAAGTTCATAAGCCTTCAAAGGAAGGAGCAAGTTCGCCATATCTTTCAAACAGATATTGTCCGCGCCCATTTCTTCGAGTTGTTTTGCAAGTTTGATAAAGTATTCGTTATCGAACACTTCTTTACCGTTTACTTCCGCGCTGGTATAACAAATGGTTGCTTCGCAAACGCCACCGTATTTTTTGATCGCGCGCATAGAAACTTATAAGTTTCTGGGATCGTTCAACGCGTCGAATACACGAACAACGCCAACGCCATTTTCAACCGATTTTGCAACGAACTGTTCTACAACATCATCCGCATAGTGTCTATAACCAAGCAAGTTTTGACCACGCAACAACATTTGAATAGGCGTTTTTAAGTGGGATTTCAAGATACGAAGTCTTTCCCACGGATCTTCATTCAAGAAACGAAGGCAACTATCAAACGTTGCGCCGCCCCATGCTTCGATCGAATAATAACCGATATCGTCAAGTTGTTCGAGCACAGGCAACATTTCGTCAATGCGCATACGGGTAGCCGCTTGCGATTGATGCGCGTCACGCAAAATCGTTTCCGTGAGCATTACTTTTCTATTTTCAAATTTCATTTCCATTGTCTTTTATCTCCGTGATTAAATGATTGCAAGCAAGAAACCAGCGGCGATTGCCGAGCCGATTACACCCGCCACGTTGGGGCCCATTGCGTGCATCAACAAGTGGTTGTTCGGGTCTTCTTCCCTACCTACATCTTCTGAAATACGCGCCGCCATAGGTACAGCGGAGACGCCTGCGCTACCGATAAGCGGGTTGATTTTACCGCCAGAAAGTTTGCACATCAAACGACCTGCAAGCAATCCACCTACCGTGCCGAAACTAAACGCAACCAAACCAAGCCCGATGATACCGAGCGTAGAAGGATCCAAGAACGTTGCGCCGTAAGCCTTACAGCCAACAGAAATCCCCAAGAAAATGGTGACGGTATTCATCAAACCGTTTTGCGCTTGCGAAGAAAGACGATCGCAAACGCCCGATTCTTTCAACAAGTTCCCAAGCATCAACATACCCAAAAGGGGCACAGCATCAGGCAAAAGAATCCCTACAACAAGCGTAACAACAACGGGGAAGATGATTTTTTCTACTTTGGAAACCGTACGAAGGGGTTTCATTTTGATAAGGCGTTCTTTCTTCGGAACAATCAAACGCATCAAAGGCTTTTGAATAACAGGAATGAGCGCCATGTACGAATAAGCCGCAACCGCAATCGCGGACAAGAGTTCCTTGGGCTCACCATTGAATTGCGAGAACGCCGCCAACTTTTGCGTAACATAGATTGCCGTAGGGCCGTCAGCGCCACCGATGATTGCGATAGACGCAGCAGCCGCAAGGTTGAAACCAATCAACGTTGCAACAATCAACGACAGGAATACACCAAGTTGCGCAGCCGCGCCAAGCAACATACTCTTAGGATTAGAAATAAGCGGGCCAAAGTCCGTCATCGCGCCGATGCCCAAGAAAATGAGCGGAGGGTAAATAACGTTTTGCACGCCGTAGAAAAGATACCAAAGTAAGCCTTTGTTTTCTACGTTTTCGTAAGAAACGCCTTCGCCTTGTACCCCCCAAAGAACGTCGTGTGCGCCGGGAAGATTAATCAAAAACATACCAAAAGCAATCGGTAAAAGCAACAGCGGCTCAAATTTCTTAACGATGGCAAGATACATCAACAAGAACGATACGCCAAGCATAACATAGTTACGCCAAACTTCTCCGCCTTGCGATAAACCCGAACCATCGAAAAGACCTTTAAAAATCTCCCCGATGTTGCTAAAAAAGAGTAAATTTTGCATTTTTCGCTCCTTTTACTATCAGGAAATTACCGCCAAAACAGCGTCGGATTCTACGTTGCCGCCCTTTGCTACTTGGAAAGAAACTACACCGTCACAAGGAGCAACAATGTCGTTATCCATCTTCATCGCTTCGAGAACCAAAATAGGTTGATCCTTTTTAACCGTTGCGCCTTCGGCAACCAAAAGGTTTTTAATAAGTCCAGGGAAAGGAGAAAGTACCTTTTCGCCGTTTGCGGGAGCAGCCTTTGCCACAGGGGTAGCCGCTACGGGAGCAGCAGGCGCCGCAACAGGTGCAACAGCCACAGGGGTAGCCGTTCCGCCAACTTCTTCTACACCAACTTGATATGTTTTACCGTTAACCGTGATTACAAAATTACGCATAATATATTTTCTCCTTATAACCGTTTAATTCTTTTTACTGTAAATTCGCACTTTTTGTTTTCTTTTTGGTAGTACGCCGCAATCGCCGCCGTGATAACCGCAATTACTTCATCGGTCACTTCGTCCGAGTCTTCGGCAGACGGAGCAACCGCAGGCTTTTGTTCGACCACCTTGGGCTTTACTTCGCTCGTACCCTTGTATGCCATAATCTTGCCTACGCCCCATACGACGAAAATCAAGAATGCAATCCCAAGGAACACAATCAAGTACCCCAAAACCGCATACAAGGTCGTTTCACCTAAGGTTGCCGTTCTTGTAGGGCTTAATTCCGCTAATAAGTTCATCATATAACACCGCCTTTATTTCACAAGCATTTGCAAGGAAGAGATCAAGTATTGACGAACGAACTGCGGTTCGATGATTGCATCGATATAGCCGCCCTGTGCCGCATTGAACGGATCAGAGTTTTCATCCGCATACTTTGCCGCAAGCGCTGTTTTGTCCGCCCCGTCGTTTGCAAGTTCGATTTGCGCGCCTTGCACGTCGTCGAAGAGCGCAATCTTTGCATTCGCAAATGCACAGGTATAATCAAAACCCACCGACTTGGACGCAAACAAGGTATAGCCCAAACCGATCGCCTTACCATAGACAACGGAAACCTTGCCGCTTTCCAGCATATTAAAGTATTCCAAATATTCAACCACTTCTTTCATAACGCGGCTATTGTTTGCACACAGCGTAGGTTCAATGCCCTTAACGTTTGCCAAAACGACCAGCGGCAACGAAAGATTGCCTGCGTATTCGGTGAAAGAACGAATCTTTGCAAGTTTGCAAGCGGTGAGTTCCACTCCATCCGCGCCGCCATCAAACAAAATTGCCGACACGGAAATACCGCCGATTCTGCCGAGCAACGTTTTTACGTCGGAACAGCCTTGCGCATCCAACTCTACGTAGGTATCGAACACCGAAAGCATATTTTCTGCATTCGCGTTTTCATTGAGCGCAGGAATGGACGCATTTAAATCAGATTCTATCATGCGCGCATATACAATATCATACAGGCTCAAAATCGTTTCTTTCGCTTCTTCCATCGAAGATACACAAATAGACGAAAGACCCGCACAAGCAACCGCTTTTGCGGAGCCAACTTCTTCCTTGGAAAGGTTTTTGCCGGCTTTTGCAGACAAAACGAACGGGCTGTTCAAGGCAAGAACACTCTTCTTTTTAATGAAAATCGTCGCATCTGCCGATGCCGCGAGTATGGCCGCAGAGCCATAAACATCGCCGTTTACGATAACGTACTGGGGAATAACACCTTTGAGTTGTGCGGCACGGAGCAAGAGTTTGCCCAAGCCTTCCAACACGCCTACACCTTCGCCAACTTGTACGCCATGCGTATTAAGCAAATAAACGATGGGCGTTTCATCTTTCGCCGCAACGTCCATACATTTTACAATCTTGTCGCAGTTTGCCTTGGAAACGCCGCCTTGCAAAATAGCAAAGTTTTGCGCAATCACGTAGAAAGGATTGCCGTCAATCGTTGCAAAGCCGGTGACAACACCTTCACCTGCAACGCCCGCTTCCGCAAAACTGTTTTTAGAAAAACTGAAGGTAGAAAGTTCAACAAAACTTTCATCATCCACCAGCGCCGCAATATCCGCGCGGATTTCTTTCCCCGCCGCGAGAATCGCCGCTTTTCTTGTTTCTAACAACTGAATTTTATCCATCTTATCTCCTTGCTAAAAATCGGTTATAGTGTAATTAAACGCCAACTTTTACCAACTAACATTATACAACAAATATTTCAAAAAAGCAACACCTAACCGAAAAATAATTTTGAAAAAATTAAAAAAAGTTGATTGTTTGTTTATTTACTTGATTTTTTGAATATTTTTGCAAATAAACTCCACTTTTTCTTCCCGCGGCTTGCAATGTAGGCATTCACTTTCTCTACGTTTTTATACAAGAGTATAAAAGCGGATATCATTCCCCCTAAAAGAATGCACCAAACAAGCACGCCCCACCAAGTTGTTATGGGAATAAGGCGTATCGCATAACAGGTTGAAAACACGCTGATTGCACGGGTAATAAAAGCCATCCAAATAAAATAACGCGTGGGCATTGTAGAAATCCCTGCAACAAAACAAAGAACGTCATCGGGAAAGAACGGCAGCAAAAACATAGCCGTTAGCAACAAATTGTCTTTCCCTTTCATTTTTATTTTCCAGCGGTCTAATACTTCTTCCCCGACCAGCCAACTCGCGCCCTTATTTCCCCACTTTCTACCGATAAAAAAGGCTATATACGAGCCTATAAGCAACCCGATCAGTGAGTAAATCGCCGTGGCAAATACTCCAAAAAATTTTAGCCCTGCAACAACGCTAATCGCGCCAGGTATGGGCAAAAATAGAACTTGAATGATTTGTATGAAAATATAGACAAGCGGCACATATACGCCTGCCATTTTTAAAAACTCTTCAAAGCGCGCCGGGCTTTGCGTGATAGCGATAAAATCGGTAACCTTTCCTATCCATAAAACAACCGCAAAGAAGATGATTAAAAATATAGCAGATAAGCAGGTTTTATAAATGGTCAATCGCTCTTTACAAAGATAAATTATACCTGCCGCACACAGCAAAACAATTCCGACACAGAAAATTGCGCGGATTGCAGGCAGGTATGGCTGTATTTGCGAAACGGGAAAATCCGAACCAACAATCAAAATGAGCGAGATTGCAATCGCAGAAAATAAAAAAAGAACAAGCAGGCGTATCGGTAGCCTTTTCTTGTTCTTATTTCTCTTCCCAAACTGCTGTCCCATACTTACAGTATAGCGAAACATAGATATTTTATACTTCCGCATCTTGTCCTTCAAGTTCTAAAAGCGGATGTGTCTTGCGATAATCCGTAATCGCTCCCGTAGCAAGTTTGTCACAGTGGTTATTGAGTTCATTGTCCGCGTGTCCAGGAACTTTGTGAAAGGTGACTTCGTGTTCCTTTGTCAGGCGGTACAACTCCTGCCACAAATCGGCATTGAGTACGGGTTTATGATCCGATTTCTTCCAGCCAGACTTCTCCCAGCCGTAAATCCAGCCGTTTTCAAAGGCGTTTACGGTGTATGCGGAATCGCTGTAAACATCTACTCTGCAGGGATATTTCAGCCGTTTCAAGCCTTCTATTACCGCCGTCACTTCCATACGGTTGTTCGTGGTGTTTTCAACGGCAGCGGAATACTCTAACCTGTGCTCGCCGTACATCAAAATACCGCCGTAGCCGCCAAGCCCAGGATTGCCCGAACACGCGCCGTCCGTATATAAAATTACTTGTTTTTTCATTTCCATCCTTTTTGTCAATGATTTTTAGAAAAAGCAAAAAATCCTTTCATTTCCGCGAAAAAACATTTGACAAAACCTTTTTTTTGGTATATAATAAACTTCGTTATTTAGGGGAATGGTATAGAGGTTGTGCCTTGGTCTCCAAAACCAATGAGATGAGTTCAAGTCTTATTTCCCCTGCCATGAAGTCCCGAATCACTTTTTGTGGTTCGGGGCTTTTGCTTTATAAGACGTCCCAAAATTTAGGCGTCAAGTATTTACGGGTGAAACACCAACGCCTAAATATACGATCATCGCCAAGCACGCTTAGGTGGTTAGAGTTCGATTTTTTCCATCGTCGAAAACGCTTCTTTGATCAAGCCTTCTACGTCGAGTTTCGCTTCTTCCGCCAAAATGTCCTTTAATTTCGGACGGATTGCAGGGAATTCGGGCAAGAATACCGTACAACAGTCTTCGTAAGGCAAAATCGAAGTTTCATACGTGCCGATTTTTACCGCCCTATCAATGATTTCGTTTTTATCGAAACCAACAAGCGGACGAAGTACAGGCAACTGCTCAACAACCGAGTTCGACGAAGTCATCCCTTCGATGGTTTGGCTGGCAACCTGCCCAAGACTTTCGCCCGTGATCAAGCATTGTGCGCCGATGTGCAAAGCGTGGCGCTCTGCGATGCGGAACATAAATCTGCGTAGAAGCGTAATCATCAATTCCGCCTTGCACTTTTCGTGGATTTCTTCTTGAATATGGGTGACGCTTACCGTGAACAGTTTCTTTACACCCGTATATTGCGATAAGATTGTCGCAAGGTCGATTACTTTGTCCTTTGCTTGATCGTTCGTATAAGGATAACTGTGGAAGTGCAAACATTCCACACGCATCCCGCGCTTTGCGATCATGTGACCAGCCACAGGGCTGTCAATACCGCCAGAAATCATCAAAAGTCCTTTCCCTGCCGTACCAACAGGCATACCGTTTGCACCTTCGATAAACTCGCCAAAGACGAGCGCTGTACCGTTTTCACGAATATCAACGCGTACCGTTCGATCGGGATTGTGAACATCGACTTTTAAATGATGACGAACGGACAAAATTTTACCGCCAAGCGTGCGGCTCAATTCTACCGAAGTCATCGGATAGCGCTTGTCTCCGCGATGAGATTCCACCTTAAAAGTACCTTCTTCTGGGCAAACCAAAAGCGCCGCCTGCAAAATATCGTCCAAATCGGTAGTCGTCACATACGCAACTGATAAGGTGTGCAAGCCAAATACTTTCTTTAAGCGTTCAACAAAATCTTCGATGTATTCTTCTTCAAAATCATCAATGATGTATCGACCGCTGTTTTTGTGGAAAGTAAAGGTAAGCCCCTCGAGCGCCTTTTTAATGTTATTTTCAAAAATCGTTTCAAAATAACCGCGATTTTTCTTTTTTAAATACAATTCCGCGTAGCGGATAATAATTGCTTTTTTCATACTGTTTCCTTAATATTCATTCTTTGGCGAAGTTCACCCACAATGTCGTTGAGCAACGCCGCACCTTGTCGAATTTCTTCTTCTGTCGTTTCAGGTGAGAAACTCAAACGGATAAACCCATCCGCAATTTTTTCATCATAACCCATCGCCAAAATAACCTTGCTGTATCTGTTTTTACTGTTTGATGAGCAAGCCGAGCCCGTACCGATCAAAAGATCTTTGTCTTCCGCCATATGCAAGACGATTTCCCCCCGTAAGCCAACCGCAGAAAGGCTCAAAATATACGGCGAAGTATTTTCGTCGCTTATGCGTACAAAATGATGCTGGTTAAGCAAACTCCAAAACAGTTGACGATATTCCGATAAGCGCACTAAATCTGCTTTCATTGTTGCAAACTTCTCTGCTGCTGCGTGCTGAAAATGTACGATCCCGAAAACGTTTTCTGTGCCGCTGCGACGTCCGCCTTCCTGACCGCCGCCGTAAACGAAAGCAGGCAATACAAGGCTTTTGCGCTTGATTAATGCGCCAACCCCTTTCAATCCGCCGATTTTATGGGCGCTGACGGAATACAAATCAATTTCCTTTCCCAAGCGGAATGGCACTTTTCCGTAGGCTTGTACCCCGTCGCTGTGAAAAATCACGCGCGGGTTTTTTGCTTTTACACGTTTTGCAATTGCGTTCACGTCGTTGATTGCCCCTGTCTCATTGTTGACGTGCATCACCGAAACAAAAGACGTCTTATCGTCCACCATCGAAAGCAAGGCATCTACGTCCACCGTTCCGTCTTTACTCAAAGGAGCAATTCGCGGTTCAACTCCACGCAATTTCAATTCCGCAAAAGGTGCGGAAATGGCGGAATGTTCCCCCGCCGTCGTCACCGCGTTACCACGTTTTGCAAAAGAAAACACCGCTTGATTGTCCGATTCCGTGCCACAAGATGTAAAAATTACTTCAAAATTCACGCTATCCGCAATCGGCAAAAGCAAAGATTGACGTGCATTTTTCAGCACGCCTTGCAAGGAATGCCCTTCGCGGTACTTTGCGGAAGGATTAAAATATTTTTCCGTTATAAACTCTTGCGCGGCAAGGAAAGCCGATTGATTAGGCTTTGTCGTTGCCGCATTATCCATATATATCATTTTGTTAACCTGTCTTGGTTATTAGAGTTTCTTTGCCTGCGGAACGTAATCACGATCCAAAACGTCACGGCGCAAGAATTGCATCATATTGACAAGCAAATTCTCCCTACATTCAAGCAGGAAAATCTTTTTCGCCCCGTCGTGGGTTGCCAAGACGTACATAAAGAACTTGCCTTTTGCCGCAACAAGGTTGGGGGTACAAACCACTTCCTTGATGCCAGGCATCTTCGCCAAACGGTCGTAAGAATTGCCGTCCATATCGCCAACCTGAATAATATCCGCAGGATCAAGGCAACAAATGAGTTTTCTCTTCTTGCCGTTAAAGACTTTCGAAATGCGCAATTCACCTGAAACGCAGACGTAGTCATAACTCAAGTTATAACGTTTCTTGACAATCGAACAAATTACCGCAAATGTAATAAGAGAAAGCAATACCATAAAGAAGAAAATCCACTCCGGCAAAATTTGCGCAAAGGACACCCCTTTACTTTCATCCGGCAAAGGCAAAAAGCCCATAAAGAATATCCCCCAAAGGAACGCCAAGGTCACAAACACAACTTGAACGCCGTGCAAAATCGAATAAATCGTATTTTGTTTTTTCTCGTTAAGATTTACGGCGCTTTCTTCGTAAAAAGAATCCAAAGCCACAATGTTTCTCCTAAATTAAATTTCAAACGTACCTTCAAAGACGGTTTTAACGCTACCGAGCACTTCTACCGTGCCGTCGGAATGGTAATTTACCGTCAAGTCGCCACCGCGCAACTTCACCGTGACGTTGGTATCTTTTTCGCAATAGCCGCCGAGCACCGCTGCCACAACCGCTGCCGCCGCGCCCGTCGCACAAGACCATGTTTCCCCATTCTTTCTTTCCCAAACGCGCATCTTAATCGTCACTTTGTTTACAACACGGATAAATTCTGCATTGATGCCTTCGGGGAAATACTCACAATTTTCAATTTCGGGGCCAACTACGGGAACGTTGACTGCATCCACTTTGTCGCTGAAAATTACACAATGGGGATTACCAACGTTGACGAGCGTAATTTTGTAATCTTGCCCGCCGATGGAAACGGACTTGCCTACCACCTGTTCTTCGTCCCAAACGGAAGGGATCTTCTTGCCCGCAAGTTGCACTTTGCCAAAACTTACGCTTGCCGAGTTTACCTTACCCGTCATCGAGTAAACTTTTACTTGGTAAACGTTGCTAATCATTTCAATCGACATTTCGCGCGTGGCAACAATGCCCTTTTCATACAGATACTTCGCCGCCATACGGATTGCATTACCGCCCATATGCGCTTCCGAGCCGTCAATATTGAACACACGAATCTTCGCATCCGCTTTTTCGGAATTTTCAATCAAAATAATCCCATCGCCGCCGATACCGTAATGGGGAATTACGTAGTTGACCGCAATCGATTCAGGACAAGTAATTTTGCCGTCACGGTTATCAAATACGATATAGTCGTTCCCGCAGGATTGCATCTTCGTAAAGGAAAGTTTTAATTTTTCCGAACGCAAAGCATTGATATCTACGAGTTCGGTATTGTCTTCGGTGAAACGGCTGGCGATAATATCCGCAAGCGCGTTTGCAGTATCAAGCGCCGTCAAAACGGTGATACCAAGCAAAATTGCATGGTGATGCAAATTGATAAAGTCGTTGATAGATTCAATGTCCGTCTTACCCGTGTAAACGACGTAGTCGATTTTACCATCGTCCATCAACTTCTTTACCGTATCCGTTGCAGAAAGACGATCTACCACTTGGCATTCGATACCAAGATCAGAAATAACCTTTGCTGTACCCTTCGTTGCATACATGGTACAGCCCAAATCTGCAAATTTCTTCGCAATCGACTGCAACTCTAACTTGTCTCGGTCGTTTACAGTCATATACACGCCAACAGGACGGGTTGCGGAAGGATGGCACATCTTGAACCCAGCCGAAACCAAGCCCTTGAACATCGCTTCTTCAATCGTCTTACCGATACCCAAAACTTCGCCCGTCGATTTCATTTGGGGGCCAAGTTGCGAATTCACGTCATTCAATTTTTCAAAACTGAATACGGGCACTTTAACTGCCACGTACGGGGACGAAGGATACAAACCTGTACCAAAGCCCAAATCTTTCAAAGCAAAGCCAGTAATGATCTTCGTCGCCAACTCTACCATCGGAACGCCCGTCACCTTCGAGATATACGGTACGGTACGAGAGGCACGGGGGTTTACTTCAATTACGTACAACTGCCCGCGATAGATAAGATACTGGATATTGATAAGACCTTTCGTCTTCAATTCCAAAGCAAGTTGGGTGGAAACTTCGATGATCTTTTCAAGCATCGAATCATCCAAATTAAACGGGGGATATACCGCAATCGAGTCGCCCGAGTGAATCCCCGTTCTTTCGATGTGTTGCATAATGCCAGGAATCAGCACGTCAACGCCGTCGGAGATAGCATCGACTTCGAGTTCCGTACCCATCAAATACTTATCGCAAAGCACGGGGTTTTCAATGCCTTGCGCCAAAATAACGTCCATATAACGGCACACGTCTTCTTCCGTGAATGCAATCGTCATATTTTGACCGCCGATTACGTAGGAAGGACGGAGCAATACGGGGTATTCCAACTTTTCCGCTGCCGACAAAGCGTCCGCTTTCGTCATAACGGTAATTGCCTTTGGACGGGGAATGGAATACTTTTCAAGCAACGCTTCAA